>CAZPHK010000123.1:0-14373 GCA_964586015.1 uncultured Acidobacteriota bacterium
CCGGAGGCAGAGTTGATTCACCGCCCACCGTTTACAAGGGCCGTGTTCTGTTCGGGTCCGCTGACGGTTATGTTTATTCCCTCAATTCAGCTGACGGCGAATTGATCTGGCGTTTCAGGGCGGCACCAAAAGACCGCAGAATGATGGCATTTAATCAGGTTGAGTCTGTCTGGCCTGTTCACGGAAGCGTACTTGTTCAGGATGACAAAGTATATTGTGTTGCGGGAAGGTCCATGTTTCTGGATGGCGGAATACGCTTTCTGATTCTCGACCCTGTTACCGGTGAAATGATTGATGAAAAAATCATGGACGAGAAAGACCCCTATACCGGGGAAAATATGCATAAGTATGTTAAAAACCTGGACATGGCTGTAGGCCTGCCCGATGTCCTGTCCGGCGACGGAAACCATATTTATATGCGTTCACAGCAGTTCGATCTTAATGGAAACCGAAAGAATATAGCTGTTAGAAATTTTGATGACCAGTTTGGTGAGGGTGCCCATATATTCTCACCCGTCGGTTTTCTTGATGATTCATTCTTTTACAGAACTACTATGATTTACGGGAAAACCATAAAAGGAGGATGGGGAGGATTTGGAATGGCGGGCAAAGTTGCCCCGGCCGGAAGAATTATTGTGGCTGATGACGACAATGTTTACGGATACGGGCAGAAGCCTGAGTTTTTAACAGAGTCTATAATAACCGAATACAGCCTCTATGCTGCGGATAAGAAAGGAAGCAGCAGCGCTTTAAAGGAATTTATGAAAACAGGTGGAAACATGTGGTATCCGGGTGCCGGGAACTGGGAAGAAGGGCAGAGTTTACCGGAAATACAGATGTCTGCCGTTCAATTTAAATGGCAGGTGGATAAACCGGATATCTTTGCCAGGGCCATGGTCCTTGCTGATAAAACACTGTTTGTAGCAGGTCCTCCCGATATTATCGATGAAGAGGATGTATATTTCTTTCTGGATGATGAGGAGGTAAAGGAAAAACTTGCAAGACAGAATGATCTTCACAAAGGAAAAGAAGGCGGAAAAATGTGGGCTGTTTCCGCCGAAAACGGGAAAAAACTCAAGGAGTTTAACCTCGATTCACTGCCTGTCTGGGACGGCATGGCGGCATCGAAGGGACAGCTGTACATATCTACAATCGATGGAGAGCTTCTCTGTTTTAAATAGATATTAACCCGGATAAATCGCTGCCAATCAATATCTGTCCTGTTGGTTTATTTTAATTATTAAATTTACTCAACAAGAGAAGATCTAAAAATGCCGACAATAGAAAAATACAGAAGTTATGGCAAAAAAATTGAGCATATTCTAAAGCTGGATTCTTTCCCTGTAGCAGTAAAAATGATTCAGAGGGAAGAAGAAATTCCGGCGGAAGCGGTTAGACCCAAAAGGGATCGCAATCAGCACCTTGCCCAATGTCAGGCTTTTTCTCTATCGCGACGCGATGGTGAAACCGTGGCTATGCTGATAGAAGACCACTGGTGTTATGCTCCTGTCATCGGTTACGGGCTGGTTGAACAGCCGGAATTTTTCAAAAAAGGTGGATTATATAATCCGCAGCTGGGTGATGATCCGGAAATACTGGAAGCATTGGGAGGCACCGGCACCAAGTTCCTCGGACATTTCCTTGAAAAACCTGAATCAGCAAAAAATATGACATTTCCATGCTTTGAAGCCGGAAAGTATATCGGTTGCCTCACGGCGCCTTTGAGGAATACCAGCTTTGAGCCTGATGCGGTTTTAATTTATTCCAACAACGCCCAGCTGAGAAATATACTGATGGCAATAAAATACAAGGAAGGCGTTCATGTAATCTCCGAATTCGATCCCATAGACTCCTGTATCTATTCCCTCGTTCCCCTTGTCGAGGGTAAACAGAATTATATAATTACCATCCCTGACCCGGGGGAACAGGAGCGGGCTCTGACCGATGAAAATAAAATTATTTTTTCACTGACAAAAGATAAGGTAAAAATCCTGGTAGAAGGTCTGAGGCACTATGATGAGATTAAACTCGGGTATACCCATTTAACGAAGCTTATGCAGGCAGATTTCGAGCAGCCTAAGTTCTATACCCTTCTGTTTAAAAGATGGGGTATTGCTAAATAAACGATTCTCCGACCTGTTAAAGAATTACTGAAGTATTTCAATTAATCCTTGCCTTCCCGGACGGACTGTAAAATCCTGTCCACGATTTCTTTGCGCGCCCTGCCGGATTCCGTCACCTTCGCTTTCAGTTCGGGATCGGAAACGTCATCCGGATCCAGGCCGAAGTAGCGCCAGGCGCAACCGGGCAGGACCCAGACTTCTCTGTGACCGATATACTCCTTCCAGGCATCCTTATCCCGCTCGCTTTCCAGCATCACGACCTGGCTTTCTTCGATTGCTTTTGCGCCGCGAATCGTCAGCAGGTCTGGAACAGTGCCCATACCTACGATGTATAACCGGCCCGAATCAGCAAAGGCCGCCTGGTTGAAACAGAGAAAGGTTATGCACACATAACAATACATTTTGTATCTGGTCGGCAAACTGTGTCTTCAACTGTTCGACAGACCATTGCCCGGGCTTTTTCACATCGCCCCCAATCGATAGGGTCATTTCAGGCTACGGGCCGGAAAAACAGTCCAATGGAAACAGAACCGCCAAAAGCAATAACATGGCTTTAAAACACGGGCGCATATTGCTCTCCTTTTTGTCTGGAAAATATTATTTATCCCGTTCATTTTTTCATTGCTTTAAAAGATTCGCGTTAGGATCTGAAGCCGGATCCCGATAACGCCCATAATCAGAAGCAGCGCCGGTCCATTCGATATGCGTGGCTGGTGCTAGCCTAATTTATCTTTCTTCTTAAGCGTGTCCGCAACCTTCGGCATATTCATCTCTGTAAGAGTCGCCTCGGTCGGGAAGCCGCTGTCGGGATTGTATCCCTCGAACTTGTAGAACCGTTCCTTGAAATCCTCGAATTTGGCCCGATCCAGCGTCCGTCCGCGGCCGCCTTCATATACCCATTTGCCGTCGACGTACATGGGAAGGGCATTTTCCAGTTGGTTGCCCTGGTCGTAGATGTAATCGGGGAAGGTTTCCATTTTCCTGGTCCTGCCCTGCAATACCCAGATCGACCGGTCCAGAGTATAAATCTTGTGCCCGATCTCCATGCTGTCGGCAAAGGTGAGATTCTGCCCGGTGACCGCATTCCAGAATTTCGGTTCGGCATGCGGAGTGGCCCCCCGACGGTCCGCGGTGTTGTTGGTGATGCACATCGGCCATCTCCATCCGCAGAATCCCATGCCCATCCAGAATTTCTCGTAATGCTTCACCCAGGCAACCAGCTTGAGTTTCGAATCCGAGTAAATGCCGGTTTCCGGGCTCAGGCCGTAGTCGACAAGGTAACGGTCGTCTTCATACGGCACCATCGCCTGCCTGTAGAGATCCGAAGCCTCTTCGGCCGTCAGGTAGGGATTTCTCTCCTGCGCCATCCAGTGGAGGGGATAGTTGGACATCTGGTGCAGCATGAGGTCCCGTTCTCCGAAGATGGAACCGTAGCCCCAGTCTACCTGGACCTGAGTGGGGTAATGCTCCTGCGTTCCCCAGTAGGTCAGCTTTACGGTGCCGTTGTTGACGTCATCGGGATATCGTCCGAGCTTTTCGGCCATTCTCGCGGCAGCTTCGGCGATGAGATCGCTGAATTTGTCGTCTCTCGTGGCTATTTTCTTATATAGGGCTTCCCAGTAGGCATTGCCGTTTCCGCCGCCGCCGAATCCTCCGAACATGCCGCCGCCCTGCGCCGGGAGGTCTCCGGGATCGTATTCCGTCCCTTTGCCGATGACACCCTGTCGCATGAGCGCCTGTATGTAGCCGCTGGTTGCCATGACCTGCCAGTGGCCGGCGCCCCACCGATGCATGATGTCGTTTCCTCCTACCATGGTTCCGGCGCAGACCGCTTCATTGGTGGAAGCATCGGCCGTGCGCTCCTTGCAGCCCCTGGGACAGGATGCGCATGCGACCGCGCGCGAAGGCAGCCTGTTGGCCACGTTGCCGCCCTTCGGCTTTCCGGCGATCAGCGAGTAGCCGTTCTCAAATATTTCGGCATCCCGCGGATTATCCACGTCCCACTGGAACCGGCGGAACCAGAGCCTGGCGTCCATGAACGCCTTGGGATTGGCTATGGGCGCGCTGCCCGTACCGAGAACGCTGATCGCTTTCAATTTTTTCGAACCGAATACCGCGCCGAATCCGCACAATGCAGCCTGGGAGCCGGGCCCGTGAAGCAGGCATCCGAGACGGCTCATGGCTTCTCCTACGGGTCCGCATGTTACGACCGCGGGAACCTGGGAAGTATAGGCATTATTCGCAAATTCCGCCCACTCGCCCATCTGGAGACCGGGGACAACGCGTTTGGAAATTTCTTCCTGAGCTTCCCAGGTGTTCCTGCCCCAAATCCCATTGGCGCTTTCGATTTTGACCCGGTCATTTATAATGTTGATCCACACCGGCTCATCGGATGCGCCTTCAACGACTACGGCGTCCCAGCCGGCAAACTTCAGCTGGGACGTAAAGCGGCCTCCGAAGTTGCTGTGACCGAACCATTCGACGGGGTAGAGCATGGGACTCAGGCTCTGGACCTCGCATCGTCCCGAACCCGGCACAAAAGTACCGGCGAACGGCGATGCGGTCATAATGATTGGATTCCTGGGGTCAAAGGCTTCGAAAGGAAGTTGACTGCCGACCAGGTCAAAAAACAGGGCGGAACCCATTCCATGGCCGCCGCCAAAATCCTTGTATTTTTCCGAATCGATCGTGCCGATCTGTTTCGTTGTTAAATTGACTCTTAATATTTTACCGGTAAGTCCGCCTGGCATAGTATCTCCTCCCTATTCCTTTGCTGCTGGTTTTGGTTCGGGTTGCATCTTCCGGGCGCCGCCGCCGAAGCCGCCGAAGCCGCTGCGGTTGGATTGCGGGTTGTCTTCGTCAATAAAGCCGAGCTTGAACCAGTGCTCATTGCGCAGCTTGACGCTGTAGCCTTTGAAATCCGTCTGGTCCGGAGTCTCCGTAACGAACTTGAGAGCCTTGAACGGGCAGGATTCCACGCAGGCCTGTTTGCCTCCGGGGCCGCCTTTTTCATCCCAGTATGGAGTATCGATGCAGAGATCGCATTTGGAGGATTTGTTGATCAGGTGATTCCAGACAGGACGGTGATCCGGCTGCTGCGAACAACTTTTGAGGCACATTTTGCAGCCGATGCACTTATCGCTGTCGATCCTCCGGACATTGCCGTTTGCCGTATCCACATATGCGGCTCCGACGGGGCAGTTTGTAACGCAGGGCGGATCCGCACACTGAAGGCAGGGTGCCATGTGGATGTCCTCAGGGTATTTCCCGAAGGAATCCTGTGAGATCTGAATACGCGAGAGCGAGAGATTCTGCTCCCCGTAGTGTACGAGCGAACAGGCGAGCATGCAGGTCGTGCAGCCGGCGCACTTTCTGCTGTCGTACACGATATATCCCTTTGAGGCAGGAACGGATTTTGAAGCAGTTGCTGAAGAAGCCGGAGACGCAGCGGCCGCATTCGCGGTGGCGCTTGAAACGAAAGCGTCAACAGCGATTATGGCTCCGCCGGTAGCGAGAAAAGTTCTTCTCGAAACCTTATTCATGGCAGCATCGACTTCTTTTTCAGGTTTTTTACTTCCAGGCATGGGATGCTCCTCGTTAAATTCAATTCATTGATTTTTGGCTATTAATAACATATATGCAATAAAATTTGCATATGTGCAACTATGCTAGTATGAAATTTATTACGCTGTCAATACAGGATTTGTTTCTGCTTTATATGATTATCTGATGATAATTGATTGCGGCTGGATGGCGCTCCGGGTTTTAACGCAGAGATCTGGCCCGCATTTCTCACGAGCTTTCTGCTGCGGCGGCACAGAGAACCATGTCTGCGTTGCGCTCAATCGGATTCCTCGACATACTGTTCAAGTATGCCGGATCCCTCAATTGCGCGCTTTGTATCCATTGCCCTCTGCACCGCCTCACGACGAAACACTGTGAGAAATGCGGGCTAAGAAGATTATTTTACAGGAGCAGGCCGGAGAGACGGGCAGCCTCTTCGGCGCATTTCCTGCCGTAGCGGCGTGTTTTCTCTTTCGTCATTTTGAAAGCAGGCAGCACGATCCCAATCGCACCGATCGCCCCTTGTGAGGAGAATACCGGAGCGGAGACGCCGGTGATGCCTTCCTTGAATTCCTCGTGATCGATTGCATAACCCCGCTTGCGTGTTGCCTCCAGATCTGCACGGTATTGCCCGGGATTCGTGATGGATCTTTTTGCGTGTTTGCAAAGTCCTTCTGCGCGCATGATTTCGTTGCGGTGTTTTTCAGGAAGATAAGCAAGAATAGCCTTACCGCTGGAGGTAGCTGTCGCCGGATTTGTCATCCCGACAGCCAGCGACACATGAAGCTCCGTAGTGGATTCCTCAACCTCCAGTATCATCAGTTTGGTTCCCTGCAGGATTGATAAAGCTGCAGTTTCTCCACTGTACGCAACCAACGCCTTCAACGAAGGTCTCGCGGCATGTTGTATGTCGAAGCCGTTGAGTATCGCACGGCCGTATTCCATCAGGGCAGATCCCAGCGAGTACTTTTTGGTGATGGGATCACGAGCCAATAGGCCGTGATATTCCAGCGTATGCAGGAGTCTGTAAATGCTGACCTTGTTGCACTTCATCGCGTCGGATATTTCCACGATGGTCATTCCCCGCCTTTCGTTTTTCAGCAGCGAAAGAACACGGGCCGCCCTGTCAACCGCAGGAATGAGATAGGTGCTCTTGTTCTCTCCGGCGGATTTGGCACCTTCCATATCTTTACTTTTATTTGTGCGTCCCATAAATCCCGGATATTCCAGATGCGAATTCTTTGATATATCGTCAGATTCTACGGCTTCACAGAAGAAATTCCTGCATTCAGCAAACAACTACAAAAGGATACAATGATTGATCCCCAATTGACATGAATTTTATCGCCGCAGATCAGGCCGGTCCGATTCAGTTCTATGGGAAGGTTGAGTCCAATGGAATCCGGTTGTTTAGGCCCGGGTTGAGCCCGTGGGGAAAAACCCATTCGCCCCCAAAGTGTTACCTATGTCTCCGGAATGGACCTTTCCAGGGATTATGTGGTGGAAGTGATAGCCCGGCTTCGCCCCTGGCCGAAGCCTGAACCCACACGCCCCTTAAGGGGCCCAGGATTTTAGGTCATTCGCCTGCATTTTGCTAACTACTGTAAACAATATATTTATCAATTAGTTGAGTCTGCCGCTACTTTGGGTTTCGTCGGGTTTTATTGGGTATTGTTGAGCTCCCGCGGGCAAAGTGACAGGCAAAGTAATTGAGGTTTAAAATCATATATCCTATAGGATCCGACGATGTTTCGGCCTCTTTGCCGGATATATCTTCTGGCCTTTCGGAGGTACATTCCTTGCCCTCGGAGAACAGGGTACGTATATTAGGCGGCCGTATGTTCTTCTGACTCAAGGGAAGGCTCGGGAGAAGCCCGGGGGGCAACCAAACAATTCTCCGAAATTCACTTTTCCGGTAAGCCCAAGCAAGTGAAAAAGTTCAATATTATAAGGGACTTACAAAATCTGCTTAAAATCGTAATTTCGCATTTTTATGGTTCGAGCCTGGGATTCAGGGCTAAAAACCTCCTCTATTATAATTTTGGTAAATTGGATCACTGATCCACGGATGTCACTGTTGCACGCCAGGTGTGAAATTTTTCACATTTACTGTTGACATTCCACAGACGAAACTTTACGATAAAAATAGATGCGAAAATAATCACACCTGTACAGAGAGGGTTTCATGACACGATTGAGAATAGGTCAGCTCGCACGTCGCGAGCGCCAGATCATGGACATCATCTTTCGCCTTGGGGAGGCTTCAGCTGAAGAGGTACGAAGCCTGTTACCGGATCCACCTGGCAACGCTACCGTACGCCGCCAGTTGAGTATCCTCGAGGAAAAAGGCATTTTGCAGCACCGGCAGGAGGGACAAGTATTTATCTACAGTCCCACGGTCCCGCATGAGGAGGCTAGCAGGTCGGCCATTCAGCACATGATCGATACGTTCTTTGAAGGCTCGATGCCTAAGGCAGTAGCTGCCATGCTTTCCATATCCGGAAACGAGTTGACCGGAGAAGAGATCGAGGAACTTTGGAAACGTACAACTGAATTCGAACAACAGGAGGACCGGCATGAATAATGTGGAGCTCCATGCACTATTAAACGCACAGCCGCTCATGCTATTCCTAAAAGGAAGCGTTGTGCTACTTATCGGTTTTGGGGCAGTCTTGCTCCTGCGCCGAGCAGCCGCTGAAAAGCATCGCTTTATCTGGAATCTTACATTTGGAGCCTTGCTTGTTGTGGCATTGGGCATCTGGGCATTTCCAAAGTTCGAAATCGGGTTGTTTGCAGTAACGCAGCAAGAGGACCGGTCTGTTATGCCCGCAGCCAATATCGCTGTTGAGAAGCAGCAGATACATTCCAGGCTGTCAGCAGAGACTACGATGAAAGAGGAAGGCGCCTCGTCCTTGAGACCGCCCGGCGACGCTCCGCCTACTATAGAGCGTACAAGAACGCCGCTGCTGTCTACTACATGGTTAGCGGGTGCTTGGGCTGCCGGCTCCGCCGTGATGTTGTTGTTTTTCCTTCACCAGCTCGTTCTGACAGTCGCCTATCGACGCCAGGCTGATCCTATTACCGGCATGGTGTGGTTTAAAGAATTAGGGAATGTTAAGAAACAGTTGGGTGTCACGGCGCCCGTACGCCTGCTCCGCCATCGGCAGGTGACCATGCCAATGACTTGGGGAATCTTCCGGCCCGTGATTATCCTGCCCGCTGATGCTGTAGGGTGGTCAGAAGAGCGCCGCCGGATAGTTTTGCTCCACGAGATGGCGCACATTCGGCGATACGACTATCTGACGATCCTGACATCCCAGATTGCCTGCATCGTCTACTGGTGCAATCCTTTCGTTTGGCTTGCACGTCGATGGGCACTGATAGCAAGGGAGAAGTCATGCGATGATTACGTCCTACGGTCCGGCGTGTCCATTACTTCATATGCACGCGAGTTGCTCGTCACAGCACAGGCGCTCAAGAGTTGTCGCGTTGCCAACGCCCCTGTGCTGGCGATGAGCCGACCCAATGAGCTTAGGACGCGAATTATAGCACTCCTCGATGTCCGCCAGCGACGCGGGACTTATTCGGCTCGAACGGCATTTATAACTACTATATTTGCCTTCGCATCCACTCTAATCATTTCCTGCGCGCAGCCGCAAGTTGCTGCCCAGGTGGTTGACGACACCAGTCGAGAGACCTTCGTCTACGCTTCGTCCGCTGAATATCCGGAACTTCAGAGCGTTACATCCGTCACTGTCAGCCCGGACGGTCGCTTCGTATATACAGCAGCCTTTTCGTTTGGCACAATCGGTATCTTCCAGCGTGACGTTGAGACGGGCATCCTCAAAGATCCTACTTTTATGACAGACGATACCAACTTGGAAGGTGCCGTTGCCCTCCGACTCACTAAGGATGGCCGCCGCGCCGTCGTGACGGCGTTCAGATCAGAGGCTGTGTCGCTCTTCGCACGTGACCCGTCCTCGGGAGCGCTCTCTATTTTAGACCGGGCGTTTAACGGACAGAACGGTGTATCCTCGATGAACTGGCCGATTGATGCCGTTTTCTCGCCCGATGGACGCTTTCTCTACGTCATCAGCGGGTATGAGCCCGGTACTCTCGTCGTCTTTTCCGTCTCCGAGAAGGGTGAACTCAGTTGGATCGAAGAATCCACGGGTCGTGACGGATCGTTTGAAAACGCGCGGGGCATCGCTATATCTCCAAATGGTGAAACGGTCTACATTGCAAGTGCAGGAGCGAACACGCTGACGATCCTTGACCGGGACGGAGACACCGGCAGGACCTCAATTCGGCAGATCCTTCGGGACGGGCAGGAAGCAAATGGATTAGCTGGCGCATTCAGTGTAGTCTGCAGTGCGGATGGCAGGCATGTCTATGTTTCCGCTGGGCGTTTCGGCGGAGACAATGCTGTGAGTGTGTTTAAAAGACAAACGGGCGGTAGCCTGAAGCTTGTCCAGGAGCTTATCGGGGAACGGAGCGGTCTCGATCCGTTTTCTGGCGGCAATGAGATCATGATCAGCCCTGATGGTCGCCATGTGTTTGCGGCAGGCAATGGCTCCGGTACAGTAGCACATCTCTCTCGTGATCCGGAGACTGGTATGTTGGTTCCATTGCAGATTTTGTATCAGGGGACTAATGGAGCTGCGGGCCTCGGGAAGGATCTCAGTGGTGAGTCTCTTTATGTCACCGCTGAAGGGGAAAGCTCAGTCGCCGTCTATCGAAGAATCGGGATGTCGTTGGAGCTGTAACCTCCGCGCCCGGGCTGACGAATCCTCGCCAGGTCATGCAGTGGCCATAATAAAAGGAACAGGCAGACCAAAATGCTTCTAATTTAGTGACGTTGGGTTTCGATAGAACCAACATCGTCACAAACTAGTTTGAAGAACTGAAGGAACGGGTTCCTGTGGATTAATCGTCTATATTCTCAGGCACCATTTTGAGAAGCAGCAATTTCTAAGTCCTGGTATACACGAAAAAACCGGCCAATAAAGCCGTTCCCTTTTTCTTCATCTGCGGTTGTGATTTTCTTTCAGTCGATTTTTCTGTCAGCATAAATGTAAAAACCGTAAATAGATAGGAAATATGTTATTGGCTCGGCTTTTTCGGGTTATAATATATAAAACACAGCACGCCAAAACGGGCAGAGATTAGCCGGTTAAACAGCGTAACCTTCCATTAGAACTAATTTCCTCTATCCCTAAAACCGAAAAGATAGGTAAGAAGACAGTTGAATTTGGGGGACTATATGGGGGAAACAATATGAGATTATGCGTTCTGACTCTTAGTATATTGGGATCTATATTTTTATTTAATGGCTGCCAAAGCCGCGCTGCCCACTCAACGTCTGGTGGCGTTATGGTGCGAACTCCCAACAGTGCGGTCTCAGTTGTTTTTAGCGATCATGACCGGCAAATAATTGGCGATTATTATGCCAGATATAAGGCAAAGAAAGTGCCTCCCGGTTTAGCCAAGAAGGATCAACTCCCTCCTGGTTTAGCAAAGCAGGTAGTGAAAAACGGAACCCTCCCGCCAGGATTACAGAGCCGCGCCCTTCCGCCAGACTTGGAGTTAAAACTCAGCCGACTTCCCGATGGGTATAAACGGGTGATTATCGGAGCCAATATCGCCATACTGAACACCACCACCCAGGTGATTGCCGACATCATTACTGATGTTGTTATCCCTTAGCCTCAGCAGTTCATTTTTAATGAAAGCAATTATTAGTTCCCGAAATACACCGTACACTTCCATATGACCAACCTGCCCTGGAAATAATGGACAATATTGGACTGGAATCAACCATCGAGTCGAGGTGTGCCGTTGCAATGTTGACCGTAAATATATTTCAGCAATTTTATAAAATATTTCCGCTGCACTCTTGCTGAAACATAGTAGAATCAAAGCCATAAATTAAAAAAAACAACATAATGTCTGATATCAGAAGGACGAAGGTGCCTTGATAGGATGCACTACTTTAAAAACATGCCTTTATTCATCCTATCGGCATCAACCAAGGACGTGGATCCATCTGGAGGCCTCCCTATGACTTCACTGCCATTTTATCCTCCCGCACCTACCGATATCCCCGCAAGAGTTACAGGTCTGGGCAATGCCTACCGGCTTCGCGTTCTTGCAATGATCGGCGGCCTGTTCGTATTCCTGGCGTTGTATCTCGTATTTATTGCCCTGTCCGGTTTGCTTGCCCGGTGGCTGTTTTTCCTGCCTATCCCCGACGTCGGCGGCCGGGGGGTGTTGTTTTTTCTGGTCCTCAAGTTTGGCGGCGCTTTCGCCGCACTTCTGCTGTGGCTTTTCCTGTTAAAGGGACTGTTTAAGCGGCAGACGATAGACCGGTCGACCTATGTGCTGCTGAAAGAACCCGAACATCCCAGGCTGTTCGAGTTTATCAGCCGTATCCGCCGGGATATCGGCGCCCCGCGCCCGAGGCATGTGTATGCCAGCCCGGAAGTCAACGCGGCTCTGATCTACAGCACTTCGCTGCTGAACCTGTTCATTCCCCCCCGGAAGGATTTGCTAATTGGCCTGGGCTTGGTCAACACGGTGAACTTGTCGGAGTTCAAAGCCATCCTGGCGCACGAATTCGGACATTTTGCGCAGCGGAGTGTCGGCCTGGGCAGCTATGTCTTTGTCGCCAACCGGGTCATGCACGACGTCATATACAGCCGCGACGGCCTAGACCAGTTTGTTGAGGACTGGAGTCGACAGGACTTTCGCATCGCTTTTCCGGCCTGGGGACTCAAGGCCATCCTGTTCGTCGCCCGGGAGGTGCTTGCCGGGACCTACAAGGCCATAAACGTCATCTACCTCTCGCTCGGCCGGCAGATGGAATTCAATGCCGACAACGTGGCCGTCAGCGTGACCGGATCGGACGCGATCATCCACGGACTGTCCCGGCTCAAGTTCGCATCCGAGTGTCTGGCCGATACCGCCCAATCGCTCGCCGCCGCTGCAGACGGAGGATTATTCACAGATGACGTCTTCTTTCATCAGACTCAGGCAGCTGCCCGGTTGCGTCGTCAGAAAGAAGATGAGTCCCTCGGGCTTCCACCCGTCCTGCCTGAGGACACATCCAGCCAGGTACAGGTGTTTCAGCCCGAAGACGACGGAATTCCCGACAAGTACCGTACGCACCCGACCCATTACATGCGTGAGCGGAACGCCAAGCGGCACTATGTTCGCAGCCCGCTGGACGACAGGTCTCCATGGTTGCTTTTCGAGGACGCATCCCTGCTCAAGCGGCGGGTCACCGAGGTTTTCTACCGGCAAAGCTATCACTGGAAGGGACCCTACGACCCGAGACCGGCAGCCGAGATCCAGAAATTCATTGACGCCGAACATGCCGAGATCACCCATGATCCCAAGTATCACGGGCTCTATGACGACCGGTTCATCAATCCCGGTGAGATTGCTGATGGTGACGCGGATGCGATGCCGTTCGAGCAGGCGGCGATTTGGCTGGCTGTCTGGCCCGAGCCCGACCTGAAAAAGAAAGTCGAGACCTATCGGAAGCTCCAGGAAGAGCATCGACTTCTCGGCGCACTGAAATCCGGCAAACTGGTGCTCAAAGAGAGGACGTTCTCATTCCGCAACCAGGACCGGACTGCGGCGGACGTGATCCGGCTTTTCGACCAGGTGGGCAAAGAGCTGGATGCGGAGATTGAGAGCCTCAACGCTTTAGACCGCCGGGCGTATCTGGCTCATCGGTCACTGGCCTCCCGGCTCGACGGCGCCGCCGGAGGGCCCCGCGATTCGGAATTGCTGACACGCTATCGGTTTCACATGAGTGGGCAGCGAGTGCTTCTGGACGTGCTTGGACAGCATTCCAGGTTCCGGTCTGTCCTTCAGTTCATTTCCCAAAAACCGGTGTTGGAGGAGCAGGAATTCCATTCCGTGCGAAAAGCTCTGGGCGAAATCCGCCGGACGATCGACGACAGGGTCGAGGAAACCAAGTCAATAAAATGTCCGGAATTAACCAATATATCCGCCGGCGCAACTCTGCACTCGCTGATATCGGACCGTGACTACAGATACCTGATGCCCTTTGCCGGCGACCGGATCCCCAATGAGTGGCTGGAAAAACTAAGCACCCGAGTGGAAGGTGTGCTGGCGCGCAGCCTACGCGTCTACTTCAAGAGCCTCGGCGGCCTCCTCGCCTGTCAGGAACGCCTGACCGTGGAATGGACTGACACCCAGCTCTGAGGGGGAAGATTTCTAAAAACTGTGGCGCGTTTCCTATTTATGTGCATTTATCAACAACAGCCATGTACTGTTTTTCCGCCTCACAGCTGTTTGCAAAAATATTTCCGTGGCAGGATATGAATGCCTGAATTGATACAACATTTTCAAGCCGCCTCTATCGCCCAGTTGCGAAACGCGTCCCTGTTTCCCAGCCATCATTTTTTATTACCTCTTACTAATAAATTAACCCCGTCGACAAACGCTTCCTGATGATTAATCAACCGGTTTCAATCGATGAAGTGGCCGTAGTGAACGGTCCAAAGCGAATTATTGTCGTCTTGAACTGGTTTGAAGAACTGAAGGAACGATTGCCTATGGATTGATCATCGAATTCCTGGGCGCATTTCAAGCGGCGTTAATTCTTAATGCCCGAATTACACCGTATCCTTCCATTTGACCTTTTACCAAGATC
>CAZPHK010000124.1:0-3861 GCA_964586015.1 uncultured Acidobacteriota bacterium
ACAAGGGAATACGCAACCTGATCGGCCGCTTTTCCTTCCGCGCAGGAGCGACGGACTGGAATGATCCCGAAGCAGTATCGAAATTACACGAAGAATGGATCGTAGCCATGAAGCTGTTGCATTCCCATCAGCGGCATGAAGACAGATTCATCCATCCGCTTCTGAATAGAATCAGCCTCGGCAGCCACAAAGGCTACGAAACCGATCACCAGGCTCAAATGAAAGCCTTGAAGAATCTCAACTTTCATTTCAAGCGCCTGATGAACGGCAACGGCCATGAAGCGCATAAACCTAAAATAGGTCTGGAGTTTTACAGGGAGCTGAACCTGTTCTATTCAGACCTTTTAAGGCATCTGCACCGGGAAGAAACCGAGGCGGAACGGATCCTAAACACGCTGTGCCTGCCTGAAGAGCTGACGGCGATGCTTGAAGAGCTTATCGGCAGCATTCCGCAGGACGAAATGCTTCTATACATCGACTGCATGTTTCCTGCCATGAATTTGCCCGAATGCATCGATTTTCTAAAGAATATCAAGAAAGATGCTCCATTGGAGTTTTTTCGGGCCCTGGCGGATCGCATTCGCAAAATCCGGGGAGAATTGGACTGGGAGGTTATTAAAAAATCACTGCATCTCTGAAGGCGATTCCCTGTGAAAAATGTGATTCAAATCTCAAGATTCCCCAAATGTTTGCTGTTGCTAAAGCCGGTTCGAATATCCTCTTCCCACAAGGAGCACGCGTCCATTTTTAACACTTCAATAGAATGAGGATAAAAAATGTCGGAAACGTCAACTCCCGTCACTGCACAGCACTTCAAATATCTGGCTGAACGTACGGCCCGGGACGACGCTTTTCTTCGCGACCTTAAAGCCGAAGCCCGTGCGGAAGGCATCCCTCCCATCTGGATCTCTCCGGAGCAAGGCAGCTTAATGCAAATACTGCTGATGGCCGCCGGTGTGAAAGACCTTGTCGAAATCGGCACACTGGCGGGTTATTCGGCTATCCGGATGGCACGCGCACTGCCGCCGGAGGGACGCGTGCGAACTATCGAGATCTCCTCCCGGCATGCCGATTTTGCAGAACGCTGGATTGCAGGTTCCGACGTTGCAAATAAGATCGATATCCATCGGGGGAAAGCCTCAGACATACTCCCGGTGTTTAGTGCCGACTCGGCGGATGCCGTGTTCATCGATGCCGACAAAGAGAGCTATCCTCTCTATCTCCGGGAAGGGAAGCGCATAGTCCGCAGGGGCGGGCTTGTCCTGGCGGACAATGCATTCGGATTCGGAAGACTTTTCGATGCTTCCGACGGGGGGGCCTCCTGCATACGCGCTTTCAACGATATCATGGCGAAGGAAACAGGGCTGCGAAGCGTCATTGTTCCCATAGGCGACGGGCTCTGGGTCGGTCTGAAAATGTAGCGGCTCAACCCCATTCATGCCGCTGATTCCCCGGGGCATTTTTCGATAAGGAAAGGAGTATGCGGGACGTAGCGGCTGAGATTGCGGGCGTGAGATGCCGAGCAGTTCAAAAATTAAAAACAGGCGTGGGACGTTAAATATACGCCGCTCCCGGACCATTGTACCTTCGCCGGAGCGGGACTCCTCATAAGGAGATGGACAAATTGCCTGCCTGTTGTTTTATCGGCTTATTTCCTGTTGCGGGCATCATCGGAAAATTGGGCTGTTTTCCGATTCGCTCGAGCGTTTCAATGATCCGTTTCTTTTGTCCCCAATCGCTCCAAACAACATCTTTCATCGGCAACAATCCAATCCGGTCTACCGCCGGCGTCAATAAATCTTTTGAAAAGTTCCTTGAAGGCATCACTTCGTAGATGGACTCAAGAACTCTTTCCTCCCGGGATGTGCCGATAACTTCTAAAAGTCTCTCGAAATGCTTGAGAATTTCAGGGGCATAAATGCAACCAAGCTGCCATAGCGTGTGTGCTTTTACCGCCACAATCAAAGTGTTCCACAAACCGCCGCAAGCCATTGCCGCCGCGGCACCCTCGCACGACGGTTTCTCCAAGAATTGTCTGGCCTTGAAAATAGGGTAATCCTTTGACTTCCGGATTTCCTGTCCCGGGTAAATCCAGCCGTAATCCGGTTCGGGCGAGTTCGCCGGAACGCCGACAAGCACCAGCAGATTCGGCATTTCTTCGACTGCCTGAACGGCGCTCTCCATCATGCGCACGAAGCTTTCCTGGGGATGGATGAAGTGATCGGAGGGATAGATGAGTATCGTCGCTTTCGAGTCGCGCGCATAAATATGAGTCAGCGGCAGAAATATTCCCGGAAGGGTATCGCGATTCGAGGGCTGCAAGATTACACTTTTCGACCATCGGGCGGCGAGCTGAGTTCGGGCATCCTGATAATGATCTCTTGCGATCAAGATGCGTTGGCGCTCCGGTTCCACCAGTCTGTCCGCGCGCAGAAGCGTGTGTTCCAGCATCGATTTTTTGCCGACAAAGGCACAGTACTGTTTCGGGACCGGCCGTCCCTTCCACTGGCGGATAAGATCGCTTACCCGACTGCCGTTTCCTCCTGCCAGGATAATGGACCAGATGTGTTTCGAATTACCTTGTAGCGGATCGGGCTCAATATTTGTGTCCTTAAAAAAAGGTATTTGGCTTTTCATGGAGAACTATCCGACCGGGTGAAAAAAAATTCTCTGACGTCAGACCCATTTCGTCGCTATCAGGAATTTTTATTGTGTTTTTTAAGAAAGGCCCTTTTGATGCATTCGGTGTAATCCCCGTCCTGCAAAGAAAATAAACTTGGGTATATTCAAATTCACGGCTACGGGGCAATATTGGATCAGTCGAATCGCGATAACAATCAGGCTTATCCTTAATGGGGAGTCAAAATTCCCTTAATACGGTATAGACGAGTACCCATCGGCAAGTCCGATGGATTTAGCCCGCATTTCTCAAAAGGGTTCGGTCGCTTCGCTTACACGAGGAGGTGTAAACGGTTGTTGGACGCGCCGCTTCGCCGGCTTGCGACCGAGGACCGCCTAACGCTTCGCGGTAGGTTCGCCTGAAGCTTTGCTTCAGGCCTATTCAGCTCAAAGCGAAAGACCTTGACACTGTACGTCGAGGAGTCCGATGGGAGCGCCCCATTTAAGCTTTACATAAATCTGCTAGTGCAGCAGATGTATTCGTTTACGCCTCCGCAGTATGAAGTCCGCCCGAATTTTCATCAAGAATCTTGATGAAAATTCGGGACGTGAGGAATGCGGGTTAGTTTGCAAGTTGCTCTAAGCTATTCGTTTACAGGGCAGGTTTTAAGCGGTTGACCCTCGTCGATGTTTATTTACAACAAAACCTTTTAATGGTTTATAATGAATGTTAGGCATCTACAAAAACGGATCCATCCCGTAAAAGAAACCGAGTATTGAGATGGCCAAATCGGAACTTGCAGAACAGACAGCAGACCAGGAAAGTAAATGCATAAGAATTCTTCTTGCGGATGATCACAAAATCGTGCGCTCAGGCCTTCGCAGCCTGATTGAGAAACATCCTCAGTTCCAGATAGTTGCCGAGGCGGAAAAGGGAAGTATCGCGGTTCAACTGTGCAGAAAACTGTCGCCCGATGTCGTTATCATGGACATTTCAATGCCCGATTTAAACGGGATTGACGCAACAAAACAGATCCTGAGTCAATCTTCTAAGACAAAAGTGGTTATTCTCTCGGTTCATTCGCACCGGAATTTTGTCGAGCAGGTCTTCAAAGCTGGCGCCTCCGGGTATTTATTGAAAAATTGCAGCTTTGACGATGTGGTTGCCGCTATCCACGCAGCGCATACCGGAGAAACATATCTCCATCCCAAAATTGCCACAGTATTGCGCAATGATTACCT
>CAZPHK010000124.1:3871-14299 GCA_964586015.1 uncultured Acidobacteriota bacterium
GCAGGAAGACGACGCATCTTCTTCCAAACCCTCGCTAAGGGAACGGGAGGTTCTTCAGCTCATTGCCGAAGGAAAGAACACAAAAGAAATTGCTTTTTCCCTCAATCTGAGCGGGAAAACCGTCGAGGCGCACCGCAGACGAATCATGGAAAAGCTCAATATACACAGCGTTGCCGAACTCACCAAATACGCAATTCGCGAAGGCTTGACGACTGAAGAGCAGTAACAGCATCAGATCCCATCCACCCATATTTTCCTAGCCTATGAATCACCGAAATGACATGATCCATTTATATTGTTTTCTAAAAGCGACATTGTAATTTATATAAGAATAATATATATAAAAACGGAAATTTCGATAACCGGAAGAGATGGAGAAAGAGGCCGTTCATGACAGATATTTACGAAGAACTGAAGAGAAAAATTTTTCGAATTTCCGAGGAGGGAAAGCTGCTCGGGGAACCGGTACGGGTACGGGCGCGCGTTCTCAGCACCGAAGAGGCGATCGGCAATCCCGAAGCGGATGATTTTCCGCTGCAGAAGGGGAAAGAAAAACTGATGCAGGCGGAATTTCTAGGGGCGGCCGGACAGGCATTTACCGACCAATACGGTGATTTTGAGGGAGTTCTTGAAGACGTTATCCAGATGGAACTGATAAACAACTTCAGGCGGGCGATCTTTGTTTCCACGATAAACGCCGTGTTGCGCCATTTGAAGAAAATCGAGAATACGGTGCACTGCCGCGATAAAGAACCGGCCGAGTGCGCTTCGGAACTGCCTCCCTATATTCTGGAGAAATTCGGGAATGTAAAAACGGCACTGGTCGGCTTTCAGCCCCGCATGGTGGAAGCCCTGTCGGCGCAATTCCCCCTGCGCGTGCTGGACCTGGATAAGGACAACATAGGAAAGGAAAAGTTCGGTGTAATCATCGAAGGGCCGGAACAGACGAATGCCGTGCTGGATTGGGCGGACCTGTTGGCGGTTACCGGAACGACTCTCGTTAACGGAACGATCGGCAGCTTTCTGCGGGGCGTTCCCTGCCTGTTTTACGGAACCACGATAGCCGGAGCCGCACATCTGATGGGATGGGAACGGTTCTGCGCGAGGAGCCACTGAAGAATGACGGCCGTACTATGGATGGTTTTCGGCGGCTTTGCGGGCGGAGCGCTCGGGGGACTTTTGGGCATCGGCGGGGGGATCCTTATCATGCCCCTGCTCCGTTTTGTTATCGGGCTGGAACCGGCGCAGGCGGTCGGAACATGCATGATTGCCGTGTTCTTCACTACCCTCGGAGGGAGCCTGAAACATTTCAGCCTGGGACACATTCATCTGCGGTCTCTCGTCCCCATCATTATCGCAGGCGTCATTTCGACGCTGATCTTCTCAATATTTTTCATCTATATCTCCGACAAGAGTTCCTGGCTCGACGCTGCCATGGGAGCGGTTTTTCTGCTTGTTGCGCTGCGCATGCTATGGGAAGGAGCTTCTGAATATTTAAAGAAGGTTCCGGATCGTAAAAACAACGGGAGCATTCAGGGAACCATGATGTCCAAGGTGATGATTGGGGCTGCAGCCGGGATTCTGCCCGGCATGCTGGGGATTGGGACGGGAGCCGTTCTGGTTCCATCCTTTGCCTTCGCCCTGGGCGCTCCGATCAAAGTTGCGATCGGATCCTCTCTGGCCTGTTTCAGTCTGAATGCTTTTGTAAGTTCAATATTTAAGATGATCCAGGGGTTCGTACAGTTTGAAATCCTTCTGCCTTTATGCGTCTGTACATTTTTAGGATCGCGCTTCGGGGCTTCCCTGAACGGCCGTTTTTCTTCACCTTTTTTAAAGGTAATCTTTGGAATATTTTTCGGATACGTTGCATTTGAATACTTAAAAAAATTTGGTCTGGATTAGGTAAAAGCTGCAGATCATCCAACATATCAGCCGTCCATACCCGCGCGCCGGTCGCGGCAATATAACTTATCAATCATTTGAAAAATCGGGGCGCAGTTATGGGATTAATTCCGGAATCGGCCGGTCGTTACTTTCCTAAAGGCTCCGCCTTCGATATCCGGCACAGAGCGGTGCGGAGCGGGTAGGAACCGATCTCGGGATTGCAGTGGTCCGGGTCGTCGCTTATGCACACGTTGATGTTGGATTCGAAGGCTCCGTGGAGCGACGGCTCCGTCCCCGGCATCTCGGGGTACCACCAGCCGTGCTCCGCATCGATGATCGTGGAATCCAGCTTGAGAAGTCGGCCGCCCTTCACGTGCGCCAGCAGCCCGCACTCGGCCTTGCACCAGAAGCAGACCGTCGGCTTCGTCTCGACCGCAGCATCGGATCCCAATTGATGTCGAGTTTCCTTTCCTTCAGCCGTCATTCTAATCCTTCGCCTCAATTGCATTGTCGATTCGAAAATAATCGAAATCCACATATCCCCCGGCTGTTTTCGTCGCGAATTGAAACAGCCCGAAGCGGTAGCCCATAAAGTGCGGAAGCGTATAAACCATTTGCAATGGTTTGCCGATCGGAGTCCACTCTTTGCCGTCAATGCTATAGTAGAAATAAGCTTTTTCAGGTCCGGATTTAAAATCGCAGTCCACCTTTAAATGGACCGTGTTTCCGCTCATCGGTATCGTCTCAAGCTCCTCCGGAGTTTCGGTCCCGGCGCTTACCATGACAATATACCGGGCATTGCCTTCCATCCTGACGCCGACGAATCCGTATTTCCTCTGGAAGGCCGCAAGCCCGGCAACATCGCCGTCATTCATATTGGACACATCGACGGCTGCAGCAGCACTGCTTTCCGGCCCGAAGGTCCGCTGCGTAAGCGTATTGCGGGCCCGGGTCAACTCCGTGTCTACGCGACCGGCAGTCAGACGCAGATAGCCGGGCCTCTCAAGAACCGACCAGTACCTGTTGTCGGGATTATGATTCCACTGCCATGCCAGGGGAAGAAGGGGCTCTCCGGGACGCCGGTTGAATTCATCGGAAACAACGATATTGCCTAAACCTTCTCTTTCATCGGGAATATCCAGCGTGACGGGCGCCGTGCCATCTACACCCAGCATGGGCCAACCGTCTTCCCACTTCACGGGCACGAGGTAGGGAGTGCGGCCGACGGCCCCGTTGTCCCTGAAAAGCATTGCATACCATTCTCCGGAAGGGGTATCCACCAGACTGCCCTGGGCGACGCCCTTGTCGCGCAGGATCACTTTCCCCTCATACGGTCCCGTTATCCTGTCCGCCCTGTGCACGATCTGCGTGCGCATGTCGTTCGGCGGCCATGTGATGTTCATGACATAGTATTTCCCGTCGATTTTAAACAGCTGGGACCCTTCAGCCTCCAGGCCGACCCGGGAAGCAGCCACGAGGCTGGCATCCCGGATTACTATGTCGTTAAAGCCTCCCCTCTTGATCGCCGAAGCATCCGCAGTCAATTCGACAAGGCGAAGATTATTCGTGCCGTAGAGCATATACACGCGGCCGTCGTCGTCGAAAATGAGCGAGTGGTCGTGCAGCGAGGTTTCGAAAAAAATCTCTTTCCAGGGGCCGTTCTCAATATCTTTTGTCGTGTAGACATAGGTCTTTCCGGTGGTGCTGGAAAAAGTGGACACGTAGAAAGTTCCATCGTGATATCGCAGGCAGCTGGCCCAGGAGCCTTTGCCATAGGCATTTTGACCGTTTTGCAGATTCAGCGCATCGTTGTCGCCTAGCGTATCGTAGGCATAGCCTACAAGCTCCCAGTTCACCAGATCCTTCGACTTCATGATGGGCAGACCGGGACTCATGTGCATCGTGGTGCTGCTCATATAATAGGTATCGCCGACACGAATAACCGAAGGATCCGGAACGTCGGCCCAGATGACGGGATTGCGGGCCTGTCCGGCCTGCAGGATTGTCGCGGCCAAAAGGCCGGCCCATAAGATTGAGAGAAAAAGCAACGGGCGCTTTTTCATAGGATGCCTTCCCATACATTAGTTTATTGCATTACGGATCGATACGAACGTGCGGCCCGACCGTCGCCCCGACGAATCCAACCCATTCAAGCGATTTTTCGGCAAACGGGAATACGACGGTCGACAACGACGCAGCCGATACTCCGAATACGATTAACACAAATACAGAGCGATGTTGTTCTTTCTTCAACCGGTCCCACATTGTCCTGTAATAAATCATTCTTCCCTTCAGCTACTCCCCACCAACCGGGACCCAGACCTTCATCTTGCCGATCCCCCTGTTGGACCAGCTGTAGTAGGGGACGGCTTTTGCATTTTCATTGCCCAGGGCAACCACCCCGCCCAGCAGATCCTTTTCCATTTTGGGGCTGAAGCTTTCCGACGGGACAATCCGGAGATGATCCAGGTCCTCTTTTTGATCCACCTGTTCAAAAGCATAAACAAGAGGCCCGTATTCCAGCGCAATTTTTCCCAAGTCCTCAGTCACAACAGGATCCGCGACCACTTTGCGAACGTTCATGGGAAATTTCAGGCTTATTTCGTCATCTTTCCAGATTTTTTCCAACACCAGGTATCCATCCTTTACCGACGGCGCCGCGGATTTTTGATTAATCCTGACAAAAACTGGATCCGTCTTTTCCTCAAGATATGTATACAAATTACCCGGCATAACCTCTTTACCGGTCCAGGACGGAATCCTCAGCTTGAGAATCACCGGGGCATCTTTTGTGGAAGACACGTGGATATTGACGGTGCCGTCCCAGGGATATTGCGTTTCCTGCCGAATTTCCAGGGTGGTATTTTCAAGCGGCACCCGGGCCTCGCTGCCCGCGTAAAGATTCACATACAGGGTGTCCGCGGATTTGGAGTACAGAAGCCCGGCTACCGAGGGGATAAACCGAATCAGGTTGGTCGGGCAGCAGGAGCAGTCAAACCAGTCTTTCCTGGTTCGCGCCCCCTGGTTGAAGGCGTATTCCCCGTCGGATTCCAGGGGATTCGGGTAGAAGAAATGCGTGCCGTCCAGGGACAATCCGGCCAGAAGCCCGTTGTACAGTGTGCGCTCCATTACATCCAGGTACTGAACCCGGCCCGTTTTGCAGTGCAGCCGGTGGTTCCAGTACACGCTGCCGATTGCGGCGCACGTTTCATTGTAGGCCGTAAGGTTGGGCAGTTCGTAATTCCCGCCGAACGCTTCTCCCTCGTGTCTCGCCCCGATTCCTCCTGTGAGATATATCTTTTTCTCCACCATATTCCGCCATAGCTTGTCCACGGCCGTTGCGTATGCCTCATCCTTCATAAGCACGGCAACATCCGTCATGGCGGCATACATGTACATGGCCCGGACCGCGTGTCCCACGACTTCGTCCTGCTCGACAACGGGCAGGTGATCCTGGGAGTAGGCGGCCGACAGATAATCATCATTGAGTTTGTGGTGTTCGGGCCTTCCGCGGCTGTCCAGAAAATACCTGGCAAGCCTTAAATATTCTTCCTTTCCCGAGGCGTAGTACAGTTTGATCAATCCCGTTTCTATGATCTGATGCCCGGGTACGGCGGCTATCTTCCCTTCTCCGTCTCCAAATGTTTTCACAATAAGGTCTGCGTTTTTGTACGCGACATCCAGGAAGTTCTTTTTGCCGGTCGCCCGGTAATGCGCGTATGCGGCTTCGTATAAATGGCCGGCGTTGTACAGCTCGTGGCTGGACTCCAGCGATTCCCAACGCCTGCCCTCAATGACCTTGACCCAGGGTGCCGGCGGCTTCTTTGGATTTATGGTGCGCCATGTAGTCAGGTAGCCGTCCGCCTCCTGTCCGATTCGGATGATTCCGATGATATTGTCCAGCTCCTGCTCCAGCTCGGGATTGGGGGCGCTGATGAGAGACATGGATGCGCCCTCGATAATTTTATAGACATCCGTATCGTCGAACGGCATCTGACCTTTGACTTCACCCTCCATCCGTCCGCCCGCGATCAGGAAATTGTCCAACCGGCCCTCTTCCCGGCATTTCTCCAGGGCATAGGGGATCGTCTTTTCCTGGACTCGCCTGACAATCGGGAGCCAGAACTGATCGGCGAGTTTTACATCGCGCAGATTTACCGGAGTTATGGAGTAGCTTCCTGTCGCGGCGGCTGGTTCCCGCTTCCCGCCGGGCGCACAGGAAAGGCTGGCCACGGCGACAAATAGAAACAACAAAAGCGCGATTCCGAATCCGGCAGGGCCCATTTCGCCCGGAACAGTACCAACAAATAAACGGAGATTTTTGGCCATGACAAGATTCTTTAATTAAGTACAGATGTGTCTATCAGATTCACCTCGGGAAATTAAAGCAACACCGGAATCCGCTTCGATCGGCGAGCGATCGGAACGCAGGCCGATCAAATGGCCATGGCCGCATCGCAGGCGCTGGTAACGGCATTCCATACGGTGCCGGATCTGCCGTTACTGTTTCCCACAACATAACACTCGGCAACCGCCGATCTTAAACGGTCGATTGCGTCCGCATCCACCGTGGTTCCGAGCGAGAGAATGACCGTATCGAAAATCAGGTTTTGCTCTCCCGCCTCGTCGACGACTATCGCGTAATCCTGCGTTACGTCCACCAGTTTTGTTCCGGTTCTCAAGTCAAGGCTGTATTCCGCCAGTATGTTGAAAAGGGCATAGGCGTTGATCGGCGAAGAGCCGGATCCAAGCTCCTCCCGTGGCAGAGCGTCGATCAGCGTCACTTTTTTGCCGGACTGAAGAAATCTCAGTGCGGTTTCGCATCCTGTCAGGCCGGCTCCCGCAATTAATACACTGTCACCGATCCGTACACCGTCGCTGTCGATATCCCCAACCCAGACGACCCTTGATTTATCTTTACAGGTGAGTTCGGGAATTACGGGCTTCCCTCCTATAGCCAGAATCATTGCATCCGCTTTTTCACTGGAAATCAGCTCCGTTGTCGCTTCGGTGCCGATTCTCAGATCGATGTTCTTATGGCGTGCGGCCATTCGAACGGACCAGTCAAGATATTGCTTCAGATCGGATTTGAAGGGAGCTTTGACGGCACCTATTAAAAGGCCTCCCAACTGAGGAGCTTTTTCAAACAGCACGATTTCATGTCCCCGCTCGGCCAGGGTCCTGGCGGCTTCCAGTCCGGCCGGCCCGCCGCCTACGACAACAACCTTTTTCTTTCTCCCGGGCGCCGGACGGCATCCATAATCTATCTCACGTCCGAATAAGGGATTTACAGCACATCTGGGCGGCTTGGATCCGAAATGGCTTCTGCTGATGCAGGTATTGCATCGAATGCACGGACGTATTTCGCTCTCCCGGCCCCTTTCAAGTTTATTGACGGTATCAGGATCGGCGATGAGTTGACGGCACATGGCAACCATATCCACTTTCCCGGAAGCGATCGCCTCTTCCGCCTGCTCCGGCGTGACGGCGCTTACTACGCTCACCGGAATTTGCAGGGCTTTCTTGAACTGCGCCGCGTATTCGATGTTGATTCCGTGATCCATGTAGGCCGGAGGGAAGATGAACGGGGTCAGTTTATTGATGGCCAGGTTGCCCCTGGAGATATGCAGGAGGTCGATCCTGTCCTGAATGACCCTGGCGAACTCTATGACTTCCTCGATATCAGGGGACCCGGGAACCATGTCGACGGCGCTGAGGCGGTACTCAATCGCCAGTTTGTCTCCGACTTCGGCGCGAATGGCGTCGAGAACTTCCACCGCGAAACGGCAGCGATTTTCGAAAGACTGGGGGCCGTATTGATCCGATCGCCTGTTGAAGACTTTGGAAAAAAGGAGAGCGGGCAACTGGCAATGCGCACCGTGGATCAGGACCATATCGCCGCCGGCCTTCAGCACATGGCCTGCCGCCCGGGCATAATCCGCGACAAACCCCTGAAGCTCATCCAGGGAAAGAAGATTGCAGTCGATTTCCATGGGGATTCCCACGGAACTCTCCACTTCATGCGTTCCGAAATAGGAAGCGATCGGCACCAGCTCCACGCAGGCTTTTGCCCCGTATCGTTTTACCGCCTCGCACCATTCGGACAGATACGTAACAATCCATTCGTCGCTCATCCCGACAATGTGGCGTGCCGCCGGCGGCAATACTTTATTGATGAAGCCGCTGCCCATGGTAACGGTTGCCGCGCCGCCCGCAGCGACCGGTTTGGAGGCCTCAATCTGCTCCCGGGTAACGTGATTGTCATAGGAGGCCAGGAAGTTGTACGTGGGAGCATTGGTGATTCGATTTTTGAGAGTCAGTTTCCCGATCTTAATGGGCTGGAATATGTGCGGATATTTAGTAGACGGCATCCGGGTGCTCCCTGCATTGTTGAGGAATGCGGTATCAGGGCGAACACAAGGTTCGCCCCTACATCATTTCAGAGACCGATAGCGGGCGGACAAAAGGCTCGCCCCTACATTCTTCCGAAGACGGACAGCGTGCGGATAAAAAGTTCGCCCTGTTATTTCATCAGGTTCTCCAAAGGCTCTTTAACTGCTTTCGCCCAGATTTCATACCCTTTGGCAGTCGGGTGCAACGAATCGCCCATGACATCCCTGGGAATGTTTCCCCCGGCGTCCAGGAAGTTCGATCCGATATCCAGGTAATGAACGCGATCTCCGTCGTCCAGCTTTGCGATGATGGAATTGATTCTGGCAATGGTCGCGCGAACCGGGTCCCCCGGATTGCCGCGCGGGAAAACGGCCAGAAGAAGAATTTTCGCTTTCGGAAAGTCCTTCTGCAATTCGAGAACGACGGCGCCGATCCCTTCGGCGATTTCCTCCGCCGTATTGCCGGCTCCTCCAAAGCCGCCGCCGGTGTTATTGGTGCCGATCATCAGCATTACGGCTTTTGGACTGAATCCCTGCCCTTCGCCATGCTGCAGCCGGTAAAGGACTCCCTGCGTCGTGTCTCCCGCAATGCCGAAGTTTGCCACCTTCAGGTGCCCGAAATACTTGTCCAGCACCGGCTTGCCCGCGTTGGCGCCTTCCGTATTGCGCCAGAAATCGGTGATGGAATCCCCCATGAACAGGACATCGATTCCCCCCTTTTTAGCCACTTCCAGATTGTCCTGGTGCTTCTGCCTAAAGAACGGGGCCAGGTTCGGGATCACGGCGGTATTGGGAGGCGGGACCCGTACCGCGATCAAACCGGGATACTTCCGGTTGATTTCCTTGACTGCGGGATCCGCGCTTTCGAGAAACTTTGCCAGGGCCCGTTCCGCCAGTTGAACTTCCCCGGCAGTCGGTCTCGGGATGGCAACAGCCTTAGGAACCGGCGCGGGCGCAGCCGTTTGGTCCTGCCCGAAAGCGTTAATTCCGTTGAAGCCGGAAACAAAAAGAATTCCCAAGCTGAGAAGCAGGGAAAATGACACGTGGCGATAGTAACGTTTCACTTCGTACCTCCAATGGAATCGGAAAAAATCCGTTAAGATTTTTCATAACATCATTTTCAAAGACTCGAGACACTTCCTTAAATTTCGCATTATAGCCGATGGGGCCTGCAAATCCTTTACCGGCCCTGCTTCTATTTGCATTCAAAGTTTGCCGCATCGTCGTTGCTGCCCGAACCCTTGTATCCGGCAACCTGCGGATAGGGGCAGAGCGGGCGCGACACCGGCTTTTGATTCGGAGGGCTGTTTGCAATGATCCGGTCCGGAGCCTCTCCTGTTTCCACCCATTGGTCTATTACGGAAAGCATATCCGTGACGCCGGCCTCCCCGCCGCCGCAATGGCCCGCTCCGGGGATCATGAAGAGGCGAACCGAATCCGCCGACTTATCCGGGCCCAGATTCGCGGTCATGGACGTGTAGAATTCCACGGTGTTGGGCGCCGGTATGAGCCCGTCGGCCCAGCCGTGGGAAAGCAGGAGTTTGCCGCCGCCCTCAATGAATTTGTCGAGCCCGTCGCCGGGCACGTCCAGGATTCCGCTCCCGGCTTTGTAGGAAGCCTCGAGATCCTTGTCATAGTCGAAAGATTTATAATCCCATTGCGGATCGTCGAATACGATATCGCGAAAGTAGGAGGTTGCAACCGGGAACGGCTCCCTCCCGCTGGTCAGCGCCGTCACCTGCTGCTCGCTGCCGGGCGGGAATCCCGCGAAAATCTGCTTCCCGGTGCGCGGATTCTTCACACCGGCGTAGATTTCGCGCAGCGCCTCAAGCTGCGGGGCCGTCAGGCAATCGTTCCGGTCTCCCTCTTTGCATTGAAGAATTCCGGGATCGAAACTGCACCGCCCCGGATCGCCGACAATTCCGTCCTTCAAGCCGTCCCCGCCATCGCACTGATCGATGTACGCGCTGTGCACGGCCATCATTTTCTCCCTGGAAAGCCTGTGCGCATCGTCCTTCATTGTCGCATAGCCGGTCCACAAGGAACCGATCATCAACCCCACCATCGGATTGGCCGGGGCCATCGAGGATATGCCGTCATAGTCTTCAGGATATCGATAGGCTTCCATGAGGCCCTGCCGCCCGCCGGTCGA
>CAZPHK010000125.1:0-14200 GCA_964586015.1 uncultured Acidobacteriota bacterium
TGGCTTTGCCCTGCTGAAGCGGAATTCGGGATATGTGCGCAGGTGTTTCGGATCGAAGGCTGGCGGGAAGCATGGACCTCAAATCCCGGTAGAACGGACGGGTCCGCAACGATGCTTCTCGATTGTGGTTGGTCCTCTTATCGCCGGTTGTACATTTGCGCCTGCTTTTTGCAATCAGGCAACGTTTTTCGTGATTCTCTTTATGTTGTACGGGCGGTGAATAAAAAGCGCTTCATCCCGGTCGCGGGATAACTGGTACACAGTATCACGGCAAATGGAACAGGTTTCCAGGTGCGTCAGAACTTCCAGCTTTTCATCCAGCCCCAATTGCTTGTCCAGCAATTGAACCAGTTTATGAAAACTGCACGTATTCATAACACCTCACGATCATTCACAGATTTGAAGCACGAACCGTATCAATAAAGCGCGACTTGCGTTCGGATTAAAGAACTGTTGCTGTTCCAGGCGCCATGCCTGCGCTTTCGTTGTGCATTCAATTCAAGGAATATTCGGTTTTAAAGTCAATCCGTTAAAATACCCATCCATCAATGCGCATCAACCGTTAAAACCTACTCCGTATTAATACCTATCGGCAGATTCGGCCGGGGAGGTCATATTATTTCAATAATTCGTGGAATTATAGTTCCCGCCGGCAGATATTCATTCAGTTATTAAATGAATGAGGGCATTCATAAATTATTGATATTATTTGTTTTGTTGGTAATGGAATGATCCGGCGGGTCTCTGTGCAGAGTTTCCGGGAATTTCCCTGGGAGGATGAGGAAAACAAAAGCCCGCAGCATCAAACTGTCGCTGCGGGCTTTTATAATGCAGATTAAGAGACCACTCCACCCTTCGGAGTATGGCCCCCCGTCTTTTCGTAGAATTGTTACGATATTTAAAGCTTATTCGTCCTTAACGCAGGCATCGGTGGGGCAAACGGACGCGCACATGGGCTCGTCGTGAAAACCCTTACATTCCGTGCATTTTTCAGGAACGATGTAGTAGAAATCCTCGGACAGGGCTCCTTTGGTTTCTCCATTGATTTCGTAATCTTCGCCGCCGGCGTAAATCGCCTCATTCGGGCATTCGGGTTGGCAGGCGCCGCAGTTGATGCATTCTTCATTGATTTTCAAAGACATCGTTTAAATTCCTCCTACTTTTTATACAATGACATCGGATGCCGGATGAATATTAGCACGGATCATAGGATCGCAACCAAATTTTTAGATATTTTTATATTAATATTCGGGACAATTCGAATATGCGGATAACTCGCGTCTGTGCTAGGCTGAATGTCGGCCCGGATCCGGAATCGTGCGGCCGCGGCCACGCCGACGCAGTATGAAACTGGCCGAAATATTCACCGGGAATCCAGGTGAATATTCCGGCTGTGAGAAATGCGGGTAAAAGGATAGGAGTCTGGAAGAACAATGAGAGCGGCACTGCTGACAGGACCTGAATCAATCAGGATCGGCGAAATCGACGAACCCCGTCTGTCTCCGAGCGATGTGATAATTCGACCGGGATACGTTGGGATTTGCGGTACGGACATTTCTTTTTATTTCGGGCACCGTCAGGTTCCTTACCCGTTTGTCCTGGGCCATGAGTTGATGGGAACCGTCACGGCAGTAGGGGATGCCGTAAATAATTTTTCCATCGGCCAGCGTGTCCTGGTCGAGCCCAACTACCCGTGCGGATCCTGCAGGTTGTGCGCGGCCGGCCGTGGCTCGGTCTGCGCGGAAAAAATAAGCATGGGAGTGAATGTGCCGGGTTGTTTTTCCGAACTTGCCGTTGCGCCTGCTGAGTACGTATGGGCCGTTCCGGATTCTATTTCGGATCCCGACGCCGCGACTATCGAGCCTCTGGCTGTTTCGATGCATGGATTAATACGATCGGGCGCAAAAAAAGGAGATACGGTCGCCGTGTTGGGTTGCGGCGTTGTCGGCCTTTTGTTGATTCATGCGGCCTCATCCATGGGGATACGGATAATCGCCCATGACAGAGTTGGTTCCAAACTGAAAATGGCGCGTGATTTAGGCGCCGCTATAGCCGCCGAAGCCGATGCGGATACGGGCGGTCTCTGGGAAACAGAGGATGTAACGACAGTCTTTGAGTGCGCCGGAACTTCGGCTACCGTGGAGCTGGTGTTGGCGGCGGCTCCGCGTGGAGCACGGGTAATTCTTCTGGGATTGCCGGCTGCTCCCGCGAAGTTTGTCCCTATGCGATTGGTCAGGGAAGGGATTAATGTCTATACCTCAATGATTTACGATCATCCTGTTGATTTTGAACGGACGATCGAACTGGTGGCGGAAGGCAAGCTTCACCCATCGTGCGTTGTGACCGATACCTTTTCTTTCGAAGCCGTCGCACAGGCGCTCAGGCTTGCAGGCACGGGAGAATCAGGCAAGATTCATGTCAAGATGGAGGGGAATCCGCAGTGATAAAAATACTGCTTGTTCACGGGCCGAATTTGAACTTACTCGGCAAAAGGGAACCGGGAATTTACGGACTGAAAAGCCTCGAAGAGATCAACGCGCAGGTCAAAGGTTTTGCGGAGAAAAGCGGCGCGGAACTGACGGTTTTCCAATCCAACAGCGAAGGCGGCCTGATCGATGCGATCCAGAACGCCGGGGAATGGGCGGACGGCATTGTGATCAATCCCGGCGCCTATACCCATTATTCCTATGCAATCCGGGATGCTCTGGCTTCGGTAGGCCTGCCGGCGATAGAGGTGCACCTGTCGAATATCTTTGCCCGGGAAGATTTCCGGAGGCATTCGGTTATATCCGCCGTTGTAGAGGGAACCGTTACCGGACTCGGGTGGCGCAGTTACCGGTACGCCGTAGAGGGGCTGATCGGCATATTAAAGGATCGGAAGCCATAAGGTCTACCTGGCCGTTGGCCGGCCGAGAATGATGCATATGTGCCGTGCCGTTTCGTCAATGCCCAGGGAGGAAGTGTCCACGATGATATCCGCCTGCGCGTAAGCATCCTCCCTCTCGGCCATCAGGGCTGCAATGCGCTCCATTTTGTCGCCCCCTCTAAGCATCGGGCGATCCTCCCCCGATCCAACTCTTAAAAGGATGGTTTCCGGATCCGCGGTCAGTGTAATGACCGTGCCGCTGTTTTTGAGAATTTCCAGGTTTTTCCTTTTAGCGACGGTGCCGCCGCCGGTTGCGACAACCTTTCTCCCCTGGGCCGCCAGCCTTTGCACCAGATCGGATTCAAGCGCGCGGAACGCCGGCTCTCCGCGGGAGGAGAAGATCTGCGGGATGGTCATGCCCTCTTCCCGTTCGATCACGGCATCCATATCCAGAAAATCATAGCCCAAAAGGGACGCCAGGCGCTTTCCTATGGACGATTTCCCCGTCGCCATGAAACCGCACAGGTAAATATTCGTTTTTTCAGACGATTTCTCAGTCATTCACAACCGTTTTAAAGTTCAAAGTGCCGCCGCGCAAAGGTTTTTATTGATGCTTTGACAGCGATTTTCCTGTTCCTCCCCGGCGCACCTTTATCATTTCCGCGATAATGGAAAGGGCGATTTCTTCGGGCGTTTCCGATCCGATATCGAGACCAATGGGAGCGTGGACTTTATTCAGCAGTTCTTCTGCAATGCCGTCCTCATCCCGGAACCGGATGAAACACGCTTTGATCCGTCTCTTGCTGCCGATCATTCCGATGTATTTCGCGGGGGTGTTTATGATTGCCCTGAGGCACGGCTCGTCATACTGGTGTCCCCGGGTGATAAGGACGATATATGTGAATGGGGTGATGGGAATATTCCGCAGAAGCTCGGCCATGTCTCCGACCAGCACTTCATCGACGTCCGGGAACCTTTCGTTGTTGGCGTATTTGATCCGGTCGTCGAGAACGGTGATATGAAACCCGAGGATTTTCGCAAACCGGGAAAGTGGAATCGCCAGATGTCCCGCACCGACGATAAGCACTTTGCGCATTGGAGGAATGATTTCAAAGAACACCTCCGCTTTGCCGCCTGTCTCCGGCATGGAGAGGGAAATTTCCTTGCTCTCCTCTTTGTTCAACTGGGAATCGGCTTCCTTGAGGATTAATTCAACCAGCGCCGTTTCAGGAATGTTGCCGGCTTTGAGTTCGCCGTTTCTAATGAAACATTTTTGTCCTGAGGATACACTCCCGCAATTTTCCGCATTCAGCACCGTCGCGATAACTCCGCCGCTTCCTTCAACCGTGGCCCGGGCAAGCTCTTCTGCGAATTCCCTGCAGGGGGCTGATCCGGGATCGTCCCACCAGGGATCCACGAATACGTTCATAATGCCGCCGCAGACGGCCGGGCTGTCCGATTCGATATCGTCCATCAGTTCCACTGTGACGATGGCCGGTTTGCGCGAACGGATGACTTCAACCGCTTTGCGGCAGACTTCGGCTTCACCGCAGCCTCCGCCGACTGTTCCCAGGATGTCTCCGGAAGCCGTCACTACCATTTTCGCGCCCACTTCTCTGGGCGTGGAACCCTTGGATGAAACGATGGTTGCCATCGCCAGGGTTTCACCTTCTTCCAGCAACTGTTTTACTCGAGAATACATTCTGTCCATTCCTTTGATAGATTCCCTGGTATCCGGTTTCCCGCCGAAACAGGGGGAATCCGGTCACCGTGTCGCCGACGCCATGTTTCCGGTTTCAGGAGGGACGGCTGCCCTTACGGCAGTAAAAACGGGCAAGCATTATGATTACCCTATATGAATATCTCTATCCAGATGAATTTTAAATCCGGGTGCGCAATTATGGCCAGCTTTTAGTTGGATTTGCGGTTATCAGAACTCGGTGGAGTGAAATCCGGTCCGCGGAGGCGGGAAGGGCCGGTTTCATTTTTATGTCTCTGGCAGTGTCTACCGGTTCTTTGATTGCGTACTCCCGGGTCTTTTCCCATTAAAAAACGGTTTTTATTGCCGCCGTCTGATATAGAATCCGTAAGAGTTAAGCGTAATGAAATTTCTTGAAATGCAAAACAGCCAAGATTGAACTATGAAAGTGAAATTATTTCGAATCCTTCTTCCAATATGCCGTGTTCCGGTTCTGCTTTTGCTCCTCGGCCTGTCATTCGCCGGGTGCCGGGAGGCTCCCCGGAAAGAATATGATTTAAAGGGAAAGGTTGTTTCCGTAAATGCGGGCGGGAAGCAGGTGACACTGGAGCATGAGGCAATCCCGGGATACATGAATGCCATGACGATGCCCTTTAACGTCAAGGAGGACTGGGTCCTGTCGGCGCTGGCGCCGGGGCAGAAGGTGGAAGCGACTCTTGTGGTCCAGGAGGACCGTTCCTGGATTGAAAATATCCGAATATCGGGATCCGGATCCGTGGATGAGCCTGCGAAGACCCTTCCCCTGCCGGAATCCGGCGATACAGTACCCGATTTCGGATTGCTCAACCAGGATAACCGGCGGATCCATCTGCACCAGTACCGCGGGCGGCCGCTTTTATTGACTTTTATCTATACCCGTTGCCCTCTGCCGGATTACTGCCCGTTGATGAGCGGGAACTTCTCCGCGATTCATTATAAGCTCAAATCCCTGCCGCAATCGGATAAGACGCCGCATTTACTGACGGTAAGTTTCGATACCGAGCACGATACTCCCTCGGTTCTGCGGGAATATGCGGCCCGATACATGAGACCGGTCCGGTTCGATCAATGGGAGTTTGCGACGGGGTCGCCGGAAGAAATCCGCAAGATTACCGGTTTTTTTGGAATCGTTTACCGGAAGGAGACAAACCAGATCGTGCATTCGCTGGTAACCGCGCTGATCGGCGAAGACGGTAAATTGGTTCGGCTTTACCTGGGGAACCAGTGGCGCCCCGATGAGGTATTGAAGGATCTTGGAATTAAGGTGGAAGGGCAATAATGGCTGCAGGCGGAAGAGTCCTTTCGGCGATGGAAGAATACCAGCACTTCCTTATGGAACTCGACACCTGGTTCCGTTCGATCCGGGTCAAGTACGGTTCCCGAATGCAGTGCGGCAAGGGGTGCACATTATGTTGCCGCGGTCTGTTCGATGTTCCGCTCCCCGACGCATTCAGGGCAGCCGCCGGTTATGAACGGCTTTCTCCTTCCGTTCGAAAGGATGTTGCTGTATACGCCGGCTCCCTTCATGCCGGACTCCTCGGGGAAGCTCCGGATCTCGAGGAGCCTTTTTTCCTCGACCGGATTCCGGAGGACCGGATTGATCGTCTGGCGGACTGTTTCGATGACGTCGGATGTCCCTTTCTCACTACAGACGGCGATTGCCTCATTTACGAATTCCGTCCTTCGGCCTGCATTCTGGAAGGCGTCCCGATGGTGGATGTCCGTGACGGACCTTTCGACGACTGGTGCGGGCTCAATTTTACCGCGGGAATAGACCGGGTCGCAGAAGAGGACCTGCGGCTGGACTATTACGGGATTGAGGCGACTATTCAGCGTATTTCCGAAAACCTGGCTGAAGGGCTGCCGCTCCTTCCCGGGAAGGAAACGACGGTCTTCCTGCCTTCGATTGTCGTTGCATTCGAAAGCTTCTGGAGAGGCCTTATAAAAAAACCGCTGCAAGTTGAACGTTGAACGTTGCACCTCGAACTTTCGCACGACGCTTTAATATCTTTTAGATTGGTAGGGGCGAACCTTGTGTTCGCCCCACTGTTGCTGTGACAAAATCCCTGATGCCTTCTAGGAATTCGGTTCTTCCGGTTGCTCTGCCTCCGCAGCCGACGCTTTCTTGGTCATGCTGCCTAGATAACTCGGAAGCTCCACTCCCGCCATGGATGCGACTTCCTGCAGCGGCGGCAGGCTCTTGATAAGGCTGGAGACAAAGTTGGCCGTTGATGATCCGGTCCCGGCGCCGTTGCCGGAATCCCAGACGGTGATCTTGTCAATTTTGAGCTTGCTTATAGCTTCCACCTGTTTTTCGACGATCTGTTCGAGCTTTTCGACCATCAGCAGTGTCGCTGCCGCGCGGGCGTCCCCGCCGCAACTGGAGACGAGCGACTGGTACCCGGCGGCCTTGCTGTCGAGCAGCTGGCGTAGGCCTTTCGCTTCCGCCTCGTATTCGACCAGGGTGGCGTCGGCGCGTCCTTTTGCTGTTCTGCGGCTGCGCTCCGCTTCCGCTTCGGCTGCGATTTCGATCTTGCGCCGTTCAACTTCCACTTTTACGACTTCCGCTGCATTGAGCCGTTCCTGCTCGGCGAGGTATTCGGCTTTTTGAACCTCAGCCTGTGCCTTGCGCCTGGCTACTTCTCCACGCTGCATGGCTTCGGCTTCCTTGATCGCAAGTTCCGCGTTGGTAGCGGCAATGTGGGCCTTCGCCGTATTTTCGCCGGCGACGGCTTCCGCTTCCTGTCCCTGTACGAATATGCGCTGATCGGCTTCCGCCTTCTTCTTGCCTTTTTCCGACTGGGCAAGATTTTCAGCTACGCGGATTTCTCTTTCACGAACGGCTTCCGCCTCGCCGATGGCGCCCGATTTTTCCTGTTCGGCCACGTCGACTTTGGCGCGGTTGATGGCTTCCGCCGCGGCTTTTTTCCCGATGCTCTCGATGTAGGTCGACTCATCCGTAATGTCGGTGATGTTCACGTTGATCAGGTAAAGGCCGACCTTGTTGAGTTCGGGTTCTACATTCTTGCGGATGGCTTCCAGGAAGCTTTCGCGGTCCTGGTTGATCTGCTCGATGGTCAGGGACGCGACCGTGAGACGGAGCTGGCCGAAGATGATTTCTCCGGCCATCTGCTCAATCTCCTTGGAGCCGAGATGGAGCAGGCGTTCGGCCGCATTGGTCATGATTCCCGGTTCCGTGCTGATCCCGACCGTGAAGGTGCTGGGAACGTCGATCCGGATGTTCTGCATGGACAAGGCATTCTTCAGCGGGATGCCGATCGTCATCGGCGTCAGGCTGAGGAATGCGTAATCCTGCACGATGGGCCAGACCATCGATCCGCCGCCGTGAATGCATCGGGCTGACCGGCCGGTCCCTACCTTTCCGAAAACAACGAGAATCTTGTCGGACGGGCACCGCTTGTAACGCGACGCCATGTAAACAATCATGAAAAAGACGATGATGCACAGACCAACTGGTATTAACAGTATAGGCATGAGGTGTTCCTTTCTGTGTAATCGACTGCGCCTGACGGGTGTTGCTGTGTCCTTCACCGTATGGCGAGGCTATTTAGACTCATTCTTTCCCATATTCCGCCCGGTATTCCCCTTTCAGGATTACGGCCGGGAACGACAAAACTGAATATCTATAACCTGCGGCCGCAGATTGGAAATTTAAAGGCCGCGGACCGCGAGCATTCCTCCGCTGGTAATTTCGGAAACGCACACGCGTGCCCCTGTTTTCAACTCCACTTTATCCTGCGAAACGGCATCCATGACCATAAGGCGCCCGCTTATCGTAATCTGGATTTTGCCTATGCCTTCAGCGGGTATGGTCAGATAAACCGTACCTTCTTCTCCCATTGCGTCGGAGATCCTCATGGTTCCGGTGCTTTGTAGGGATCGCATCAATGCGAATCCCTTTGCGATCAGCCACATTGCGAAGAGACCCACAATTACGCCGACAACGGCGGTCATGATGGAACCCAGCAGCGAACTGCGGCTGAAAGCAAAACCGGTCAGGCCGAACATCATGACGAAGGCGGTTATTCCCTGGATTGTCAGCAGCTTGAGACCTGCATCGTGATCTCCATGGTCCCCGTGATCGATATCTTCGAGGTTGCTTTGATCGTGGTCAAGATCCCCGGAGTCCGTGTCTCCATGCATGTCCATGTGCATATCTGCATCCGAATCCATGTCCGTATCCGAGCCTCCGAATCCGGCAAGCATCAGTATGGTTCTGAGGATGAACAGCCCGCCCCCGAAAATCGCGCACATAAGATAAATCTGCTCGAGGAAGTTCAAGCCGGCCAGGTAGCCCATCATTTGTGAATCCTCCTGTCAGGGACGCTTTGCGTCCGGGTTAACTGCTTCCTTTCTCTGATCAGGTTCAGGCGCCGCTCGATCTCGACGTCCCGTTCCAGATTTCGTAACCTGTCTTCAAGGGAGCCTTGAGCAGTTTTGGTCGTCCTCCCGGCATTCTCCGGAGTATATCCGTTTGTCTCTACCTGCTGCTCCAGGCGGGATACCTCGTCAAGGATGGCCGATCCGGCCGTCCGAATTATGTCCGCACGCCTGTAGGTTCCGGCGGTTTTTTTCGCCGACCGGGACCTGGCGATGATATTTCTTTTGCGATGTTTCAACTTTTCCAGTTCCGTTTCGAGATGCACGCGCAGCCCGCGGGCTTCCAGCAGGGCTTTCTCGCTCTGATCGAGAGCGCGGCGCTGGTCTTCGCATAGACGGTCGACCCTGATCTGTTCGGCCAGAGCCTCCCGGGCGAGGGACTCATCCCCCTGCCTCAGCGCCAGTTCCGCTCCTTTCGCAAGCCGGATCGAACGTCCCGTGGATTCGTCGAGACGCCGCTGATCGGCCTTCAGAGCAGCCGCAGCCTTGGTTTCCGCGTTTACGGCATCCCGGATGCAGCTTTGCATCTCCCGGACAAGTTGAGGAAATATGATTTCGGGATCCTCGACCGTTTCGAGAAAGGCGTTTATTCGAGACACTGTAACGCGTTTTAAGCGGTTGACCAAACCTGCCATGATATGCCCTGTAGAATACTTGAATTAAGGGGACCGGTGGAGAAATTATTCATCCCGGCCCATTTTCTTTTTCAAGGTTTCCAGTTCCGAATCCACCATCGATTCGACCTCTTTTTCTTCTATTTCCCTGTCGATAGCGGCCATGTCCGCCCGGACCTCCCGGTCGATTTCAACCTCCGTTTCCTTTTGCAGCACTTCTTCTTCGAAAGATGAAAAGTTGATGTCCCGGCCCGAGACGGTCATGGCTTTATCCAGGTTCTCGCCGAATGCCTGCTGGGCGAGGGCGGCTTTTTCCCTCGTCTGCAGTTCGGAAAGACTCAGCTTCGAGGCACGGAGCCGGTCGTTTAAAACAACCAGGTTTTCTTTCAGCTCCTCATATATCTTCCGGCTCTGCTCGATCATCCTGCCCAGACGCGCGACGCGCTCCCTGGAGCGAACTCTGTGCGTGAGGGCGTTGCGCGCCGCCGATTCCCTGCCGCTTTTCAGCTCTATTTCAGCTTTCCGCAGCCACTCCGTGACGGCACGCTCGGACTGGGCCTGTTCCATTTCCAGGCGCTTGCACGATACGGCGTATCCGGCCAACGCCTCCTTTGCATTGCCTATTGTCCGCTCCAGTTCTTCGATTTTCTCCTCTAATGCCATTTCGGGCGTATCCGCTTTATCCAACAGGCTGTGTATGTTGGCTTTTGCTATACGCCGTATTCGGTCGATAATTGACATGGTTGCCCCCGTACTTATGGATTAAACGGTTCGATTCGCCGTCGCGGTACGCCCATTCTTCAGACGGACTCAGCCTGTAACCTTAATGAATTGCGTATCGCGAAGTTACGCGTATTAGACGTTGGAATCGCCGATTTTCTTTTTCAGTTCAGCGAGCCGTTTCTCGATTTCGTCGTTCTGTTCGAGTTCATCGAGACGCCGTTCAAGTGACGGAGTGGCTCCGCCCGTATCCATGCTGCGGCGGATTTCCAGCTCCGCTTCGGTTTCTTCGACCTTGGTTTCCAGGCGTACGACGGCGTCCAGTATGCTGTTGGATGAACTGGCTCTGCCGCTGACGGTTTTCTCGATTTTTTTCTGGGCAGAAGCTATGCGCGCTCTGGTCAGAATCTCGTTTTTCTTCGCGCGCAGCTCTTCGAGCTGTTTCTCGATCTGTAGGCGGGCGTCTTTGGCGTCTTCATAGGCCCGTACTGCGCGGGATACGGCTTCCTCCTGAAATTTCAGGTCCGATTCGAGCGCGATCTGAGCTCTTATGGCATCGCGTGCGGTTTCATTTTCGCCTTTTTCAACGGCAAGCTCGGCGCCGCGCGCCAGACGGTCCAGCTTCTGTCGGTTCCGCTCGACATCGCGTTCCGCTGTCTTTTGGGCGGCCAGAGCTTTTGTCTCCGCTGAAATGGCGGCGCGGACCTGGTCTTCCATCTCGCGGACAAGCTGCGGGAATAGAACCTCAGGATCTTCGACCGTGTTAAGGAAATTTTCTATGCGAGATACGGTTATTCTGCGAATGCGGCTGATGAGACCCATGGCATTCTCCTTTCTGTAGCTTCCGGGCTGTTCGCCACGGATTGGCCGGCGACGAAAGACTCTGTTAAAGCTTTCTCATCGCCTAAGGTTCGGGCTTTCTCCGTCCTGCCTTTTCGTCAGGTCCCGCCACCCGGCGGGGGAGGCCCGTTTCAAGTCTCTAATATCTTATGCCACTAATTTCGAAGAAATGCAAGAAGAATCGGTAAGAATTCCGAAAGCGGACGCCCCGCATTCCTCAAGAATTTTTGGCGGCTTCGCTGACCGGCGTAAAATCGAAGACCGCGTGAGGCGTGTCTGACGCACCGCTTCAGGGCTTGGACTATACCTCGAGGAAGTTGAGGAACGCGGGCTTGGACTTACCGGCAGCCTCGATTATTTGTCTGAAGACCGGATTCGAGGTGAGGAAAGAGAACTCGTCCGCCCGCGCCCGGTTGATTTCTTCATTCGGAAAACTGGCCAGCATGGCTCCCATTCTTTCCGCGACGCCTTCTCTGAATTCGCGGTGGGTGAAAATATAGAGATCGTTGCGCCGGATGCCGCGCAGCACTCTTTCTCCGCATTCCTCGATGCTCATCTCGTTGGTAAATTTCGGCCGGTCGGCCAGTTCCTGCTCTTTCTCCGCGTACCCGCTGTCCTTTTTGTATTTCTCCGGCCGCATGAGGCCGACTTCATGAATGTTCGTTGCGACGGGGCCGGGACAGAACGCCGACACGCCGATGTTATCCTCGGCCAGTTCGCCGCGCATTGCCTCGCACATTCCGACAACTCCCGCTTTTACGGTGGAGTAAATAGGGCTTCCCGCCAGAGGAATAACTCCTCCCATGGACGATGTCGTGACGATGTGCCCGCCTTCGCCGTGCCGGAGAATGTGCGGCAAAAGGATCTGTATGCCGTTGACGACGCCGCCGATCATGACCTCCAGCGCCCAGTCCCAGTCGTCGAATTTCGCCTGTTTGATGGGACCGAGAATGCCCATGCCTGCATTGTTGCAGAGAACGTGCACTTTGCCGAATTTTCCTTCGGCTTCGTCCGCAGCGCGGGCGAAAGCCTTGCGATCGGTGACATCCAGGCGAAGATGGTGCGTTTTATTTTCCAGGTTCTTTTGTTTAAAATATGCGGTGGATTCCTCCAGGTGATCCCGGCGGAAATCTGTGATTACCACTTTCATGCCGGCATTGACGAATGCGATTGCCATACCGAGCCCTATTCCGCTGGCTCCTCCAGTAATAAAAGCGACCTTCCCTTCGACATCTTGCATGGTTCCATACTCCTTCGGGTGAATAATGAATTCACTTCATGATACTTATTTTTACTGCAATCTTCCGTAAAAAGTGAAATTCTAGATCGATCCTGGTGATTATATTTGAAAGGAGGGGCAGGTATCCATGAGCGATGAAAGAATATTTACGGATGAGGAACTCCGGGAAATGGGGACGCCGACGCTGGACCTCGTTATTGAAGCCATAGACGCAGGGGATAAGGATAAGGCCAAAGCGCTGGCGAAAAGGATGAAGCAGGAATTCAACTTTCTCCACGACGGCTATTTTTTCTGGGTCACCGGCCTACAAACCTACATATACAAGAATTACGGGATCGAAGCCGTAGAAGAGGCGGAAAGGGAAGCCCACACCATCGAGGCCAAGGTTGTTTTCAAGCCTCCCGAGAAGACCGACATCCGTTCGCGTGTGGAGCACCTGGCAAGCGGACTGCGGGGGCACATGCAGCCTGTCGTGATTAAGGAAGACGACAAGAGGGTCAGCCTTTCCATGAAACCGTGCGGATCCGGAGAAAGACTAATACAGATGGGTGGATATGACCCTGAGACCGGCCTGTCAAGAGTGAAGGACGCGCACAACATTACGTGGAGCAAGAAGGATTTTCCCCTGTACTGCGTTCACTGTCCGGTGATGGAGGCCTTGGAGCTGGAAGGCACGGGACAATTCGGGGCCGTCCATATCGTAACCGATCCGATATACCACGGGGCCTGCGAATTTGTTTTTTACAAGAATCCGGAGGATATCCCGGAAGAGTTTTACTCCCGGATAGGGAAGAAGAAACCTTCCGGATCGAAGGATAATTGACACTTTGCAGGATTTGTCCAAAAGGGACTTGCCAGTGTTTTAAATACCGGCCAGGTCCCTTTTTTTTAGTTTGAAAAGCAATTATCAAAATCTGAAACAGCTATTCTTGGTTATGAACAATTAATTATTGAATGGGCTAATGGGAAGCATACATGTCATGGACTGCATTATCTATAATACAAAGAAGAACAAGCGCATGCAGGCCGACGCAGGCTGCTGCCCGCGCGGCTGATGCATAATGTTATGTGCTCTAAATATTAAGATACTATGAGGTTGAAATGATAAGAAAATTTGGCGGATCTGATATGGAACCAGTTTTGGATATATGGCTGTCTGCATCTATTATCGCACATGATTTTGTCGAGACCTCGTTTTGGGAATCCCAAGTGGAAAATATGCGCAATATCTACATTCCAGCATCTGAGAATTACGTTTATGAAAGTAACTCCAAAGTTGTAGGTTTTTATTCGCTTAAGGAAAATATTCTTGCGGCCATCTTCGTTTCCCCAGAGTTTCAAGGCAAGGGAATTGGTAAGCAGTTAATGTCGCATGCAAAAAAACAGAGAGATGGGTTAACCTTATCTGTTTATAAAGAAAATGAAGCCGGTTGTCAGTTCTATTATTCACAAGGCTTTTCGATTGTCAGTGAACAAACAGACGAACGTACCGGGCACCAAGAATACACGATGAGCCTTGGAACATAACATGTTTTTGCACGGGACATATGATCGTGCTATCGCGCGACCAGCCGCCCGTGAAACACAGCGTACTGTGAATGGAGGCTACAAGAGACATGTTTGATCAACTCGAGGAAATCAATAGCCGGCCCGATCCGTTCGCTGTCTACACGGCGGCTGGTCTGTGGACCGACGATCATACGTCAAAGCAGATGCTCGCCTACCATCTAAACGCCGATATCGATGTGTCATCTCGTCGAGGTGGGTTCATGGACCAATCA
>CAZPHK010000126.1:0-13961 GCA_964586015.1 uncultured Acidobacteriota bacterium
TCCGGGCATTGCAGCAGAACGCCTTCCGCGACGTGCAGTCCCGCGGATTCCTGAATTTTACCGGGATGATCACGGGCAACAGCCTGGCGGACCTGCTTTTGGGATTGCCGACGATCACGGGAGGAGCCCGTCTGGATAATCCTCAATACCTGCGGACAAAAAGCTGGAATTTTTTCGTCCATGACAGCTACCGCCTGCGGCGCAATCTGACGCTGCAGCTCGGCTTGCGCTACGAATACAATGCCCCGCCCGTGGACCGGTACGATCGGGCGAATACCTATGATGCTGTTTCGCAGAGCCTGGTTCCGGTCGGGCAGGGAGATATTCCCAGGGGAGCTTACAGGCCGGACCGGAACAACTGGGCGCCACGGATCGGTCTGGCGTGGGCTATGAACGCGGACCGCACCATGCTGCTGCGAGCCGGATACGGGATCTACTACGATCAGGCGTCCCTGGCTCCAGGCGAGGGTCTATATTTCAATCAGCCGTATTATGATTTCAGACTGTATTATCCACTCGAAGTATTTCCTCTGACGCTGAACGATCCTTTCCCGGACGAATATCCTGTGGTTATTCCAGTATCGGCTCTGGGATTCGATCCGGACCTGAGAACTCCTTACGTCCAGCAATGGAACCTGACCTTTGAAAAACAGTTCGGTGCAGACAGCCTGGTCGAGATTGCGTATGTCGGATCAAAAGGCACGAAGATACTTTCAGCCAGGGACATCAATCAACCGGCGCCCGGTCCGGATCCGCTCAATCCCCGGCCTCTCCCGCAGTTCGCAGATATTATTTACCTGCAATCGCGGGGGAATTCTTCGTATCACAGTCTTCAGACCCGTTTCCGGCAGCGCCTGCATTCCGGGATTTCCGCGCTGCTTTCCTATACGCTGGGGAAATCGCTGGATGAGTCTTCCACTTTCTTTTCCAGCGCCGGGGATTCGAATTTCCCCCAGGACAGCTTCAACCCGGGCGCCGAGAAAGGACGTTCGAATTTCGATGTCCGCCACCGGTTTTCACTGGGATATTCCTACGATCTGCCGATCGGCTACGGACGGCGTTTTGTTGCCGACCGGGGGATTCTATCCTCAATTTTGTCCGGTTGGGCTACCTACGGAATCATCACCCTTCAGAGCGGACGGCCTTTTACCGTTTCCCTGCATCCTGAAATCAGCAACAGCAATACAGGCACCAGCAGTCTCGGCTACGGGGCCTATCACGATCGTCCCGACAGAATCGGCTCCGGAAAGCTTGAAAATCCCGGCCCGCAGCAGTGGTTCGATACCAGCGCATTCGTTCGGCCGGAATACGGCAGCTTCGGAAATTCAGGGAGAAATATCCTGGACGGCCCCGGATACAAATCCGTTTCCATTTCCATGCTCAAGGATGCGAAAATCCGTGATGCAATCAGCCTGCAGTTTCGGACGGAATTCTTTAACGCGTTCAACCATGCGAATCTCGATCTTCCGGACGGTTTTTTCGGATCTCCCTCTTTCGGGACGATCAATTCGGCGCAGGACCCGAGGCAGATTCAATTCGGATTAAAAATGATTTTCTGAGTTTGATGTGAACTTGACTTTAATCCGCGCAACAGATGAATTTGCAGTTATCTGATTAATAAAGTAGGAGCGAACCTTGTGTCCGCCCTCTCTCCGGCCCTGGCAACAGCGCAGGTGGCGAACCTTCCGGCTTCGCTCTAGCCGAAGCAAAGCTTCGGCCGAGCTGTGCCGGACAAGTTGGCGTTCGCCCTTTAAACAATATAAATTAGAAGTCAGAATTCCGAACTAAAGTCTTCTTTGCTTCAGGTAAAAAGATGAGCGCATGTATATTCCATGACACAGCCGCGGCGCTGCACGATCGCAGGGTATTCGAAATTGTGGAGGATGCCTACAGCCGCAGGGAGAAAGTGATCGTTTTCGCCGGATCGGAGGATCGGGCGGTTGAGATTGACCGGTTCCTGTGGATCCTCCGCCAGGATTCCTTTATTCCGCACCAGATTGTTCGCGGCTACGAGGATTCGATTCCGGTTCCCGTGGCTATTGTAACGACGGAGTGCAATCCTCTCGATGCAGGGACCTTGATCGCCGACGGACATTGCAGCCTGGAGTTCGCAGCCGGCTTCGATGTCATTCACGAATTCGTCGACCACTCCTCCCCCGTAATCAAGGAGGCGTGCAGGGAACGCTTTCGCGCCTACCGTGATAAAAGCATTCCTGTGGAATATTTAAAGGCCGGAGTCTGGAACGCCCCCGTCCCGAAAAATTAATGGAAGAATAACTGTAGGGGCGAACCTTGTGTTCGCCCTGAAGAACAGTCGGCAGCACGCTTCTTGAATTCAAACTACAATAAAGAAGACGGGCAGAAAACAGTAGAGGCGAACCTTGTGTTCGCCCCCGGGCGACATGTAAAGGCGCAGGAACACGTAGGATAATTACGAAGCCCTGAATATTTCCTGAATTAGCAGGGCGAATTTTCCGCCTTCGCCTAAGCCGAATCGAAGATTCGGCCGGGCTTCGGCGGACAAGTTGGTGTTCGCACTCGTTGCTACTTCCTAATCTCTGCGTTAAGAATCGCATCCATCGCGGCCAATGCTTCCGAAAGAACCGGTACCGGCGAAGCATTCAGCCCCGCCGCACGCCGCAGCGTTTGGTGTGTGACGGCAACATACCCTTCCAGCCAGCCGAGCCCGTGGAACGGAACCGACCCGCTCGACGCTTCGGGCGCTTCCCGGAGAATGATTCTCCTCGCATTGCCCGAACCGAACTCCACCTCATCGGGGCGCATGAATCTCCATGTCGCTGCTCCTTTCGATCCGACGACGGTATATTCAAAATCGTTTGAGGCGCCGTGCAGGGTTTTTGAGATTGAGGCTGCCGCGTGCCTGTCTCCGGGAAAATCCATACACAGATGTACATGCGTATCGCGGTGCGGTGCGGCGGAGTTCCTGTAAAAAAGACGGCACCGTGTTTGAACGGGCGTATCCGACATCAGGTGAAGGCAAATGTCGACAACGTGGCTCCCGAGATCGGTCAGTGCGTCGAAGGGGCCGTTAAAATCGGGCACATTCTTCCAGGAATTATCAGGAATTCCCTTGAGGGCTTTATGCGCGCTGGAGGACTGCCAGTAGCGGGATTCGAAGCTGAATACCTCACCCATCTCTCCGGATTCGATCATGTTCTTGATTGTCCGGGTGCCCCACATGGCGCGATACCCGTGATAGACGGATACGAATACATCTATTGCTTTCAAGGAATCCAGATCTGCGGGATTGACGCAGACGGGTTTTTCCGCGGCGATAGCGTCATAGCCTGCTTCAACGCCCTGCAGGATCGAAGCCGCGTGCAGTGCGCTGGGATTCGCAATAAACAGAACGTTTTGTGACTTGTCCGAAATATGGGATGAATAAGGACTGTCCCTTTCCGCCTGGCGTAGAGGCAGCAGCTCCAGTTCCGGATCCATTTGAGATACGATCGACAGGCTTTTTTGAATGGCCCGGCCCGCCATGCCTCTTCCCGCCAGTACGGGATTGATAGGTTTCATATACCATTACCTCTTGTTCGACGAAAGATTGTTTGAAGGTTGTATGCCGGTTTCCGGATTGTCCCCGTCACTCGGACCTCAGCGCAGGAAGCAGAGGGGACCGAAATACCGCGATGACGGCCGCGAGGGAAGCCGCGATGCCCGCGATCAATACGGGGATCAGGACCATCCCGATCATTCCCGCGGGCAGGGTATTGCCTCTGGAATACAGTGCAGGGGCTATGGAGATCAGGGCGCATACGATGCCGGAGCCGGAACCCCATAACAACAAAAGAAAATTTTCACTCAATACAATTGCGGAAAGATCCCGCTTTTCAAATCCGGCCGTTCGAAGCAGCGCCAGTTCCGAACGCCGCTCGAGCACGTTTCGCAGCAATACGGTGGCGAGCCCCAGGGTTCCGAGAACGAGACCGAGGGTTCCCAGCGACTGGAACGTGGAAAGATACGTGTTTTCAACCCGGTGATAACTCGAAAGACGGTCCCGGGTGGAGACAATCCGGATGCCCCAGTAGCCGAGACTTTCCTTCAGAGGCTGCATCGCGGCCATATCTTCGCCCGCGGGCATATCGAGAAGGAAGAACCGGTATCCTTCCACTTCGGGAAAAATCTTCAGAAAGTTCGCTTCGGAGATGATCAGCCCTCCCTGGAATATGCTGTCCCTTAAAGCGGCCACCAGGTGCAGACGGACTTCGGTTCCGTCTCCGCCCTTTATCGTAAGATCGCGGCCGACGGTCGTGTGCAGGATATATTGAATCGTATTGGCGTCCGCAATCGCCGCGACGGCGCCGTCGGGAAATACTGTATCGAGAAGCAGCCAGGGATTTTTTTCCTGTTCGGGCGTGGACGCAAGAGAGCTTGTGAAAGAAAACCTGCCGGCGTTGAGAAAAGAAGACGGTGCTCCCAGTATTTTAGGATCCCGTGGCGTGTACAGATTCAGGCAGCTGGTGTCGTCCCCGGGACGCTCGCGGAAGGAAACGAATTTGACGGGTTCGTTATCTGTTGTCGGCGGCGACTGGATTCCCAGAGCTTCGCGTCCCTCGGTGCTGTTCAGGTTGTAAATGACGGGAAGTGTCGATTCCGCCAGAAAAGGATACCCTCCGGTTCCCGAATTTCTTCCCAGGGAGATTTCAGCCGGAGTGCGATGAAACGCTTCCGTGGAAACAATGATAAAGGTCGCCGAGGCAATCAGCGCGGCGCACATCAGGCTTCGTCCGGGCCGGTAACCGGCGTTGCGGATGCCGAGACGCGCCATTGCCGGCAAGCCGCAGCCCGTAATGGCGCGGGGACGGATGCGGCGCAGAAGATAAGCAAGGGCGCAAAGGATGGAGACAAGGGACAAAAAGCCGGCCGCGAAAAAGCCTGCCAGTTGTGTAACAGCTTTAAATGATGCGGCGACAATCATCAGCAGGGCGGCCGCCGCCGCCGCTATTGCCACCATTCCAAGTATCCGGGTCCGGCGGTTTCCAATTGTCACGGTTTCCAGGGAACCGGAGAGGCAGGATCGAGGGGAATTCCTTTTAAATCCCCGGATCGTCCAGGCAATCGTTAAAAGAGAAATAATCAACCCTGTTATTGTGCCCAGGAGCAGGTCCTGCCAGGCGACGTGCAGCGTGAGGCGGTTCGTTCCGACGGCGCCCACCCACCATGTGCGCAGGCCGAAAACCATCAGCCATCCGTACAGGAGCGATCCCAGTACGCCTGCCGCGCTTCCGATCGCCGACAATATCAGCCCCTCGAAAAAGAAAATGCGCTGCAGGGGGGCGGAAGAAAATCCGGCTACCTTTAGGATTCCAATTTCCTTGACGCGCTGCTCGACAGTAAGACGGAAAAACAGGACGGAGAGGAGAATGGCGGATGCAATCAGGAAAAAACTGAAATAGACGAAGTATTCCGCGAAGTCGGTCGAACCATGGGACGCCGCCAGTCCGCTTTCCCTGACGAATTTTACCTGAAAACCGGAACTGCCGGGATCCAGACCGTCAAGAAGAGATTTTCGGAAGTTCTTTTCGGCGGTCTGCAGGCTTGTGCCTTCTGGGGGAACGAAGCGAATGGACGTCAGTTCGCCGAAACGGCTTCGCCAGAGTCGCTGGCCGACGGAAAGAGGTATGAACGCTTTGGGTGTCGCCCGGTAACGGTTCCAGTATTCTTCGTCCTTGTCCCGGATCCGCTTCAGATCCAGGGGAAACGGGGGATCCCAGTCCCCCATGCTGCCGGCGTCGGTTATGCCCGGGATTTCCGGGGCGAGGGAAGTGTTTACGTCTCCGCCGGTTGGAATGACTCCCGCGAATTGAAAGGATGCCGTGCGTGTGACAAGATTGCCGGCTTCCAGCCAGAAATAATATTCAATCTTGACGGGGTCGCCAGGGGAAATGCGTAGATCTTTTTGTGCCCAGTCGGTCAGGTAAATGGGTGGGGGAGAGGAATCGGATCGGATATTCTCAACAGCCCTTTTCACCGGGACGGAAGAGAGCGCGCCTTTGCCCACATCCGCCGCGGTTATGGCGGAGTAGGGGATGGAGCGACCGTTGGCCCGGATGGAGTTTGCCATGTAGGTATAAACAGGAGAAAACTGGAGTTCCATTTCCCGGGCAACGCCGATCGATGCGTTTGCAACTGCTTCTTCCAGCAGTATTCTGTCGCTTTCCAGAAGAAATCCTTTTCCGGAGGCGAGGTCCTTGAGCTTCAGGCCAAGATCCTTCAGTGTCAGATTTTCTTTGAGTGTTTCACGTATGTAAGTTTCTCCGGCAGCTTCTTTCCCGGCAATGAGAATGATATTGGCGCCCGACGCCTGATTCAGATCCTTCTGCAGTCTTTCCATGGGGACGAATATGGAGTAGGCGTCTCCCTGGCTGGGACGCAGTGAAAATTCGCCGAGTGTTTCCGGGGGCAGGATTTCCCGGCAGTTGAGTCGAATGGTTTTGCCTATGTCTTCGCGTTTTCCATAAAGCCATTCTTTCGGAATCGACTGCTGCGTTTCGATCTGCAGCAGCAGTCCGTCTCCCGTTTTTATATCCAGCAGCCGGGCGAGAGAGGAGCCGACGAACGCCGCGCGTGCGTCCTTAAAAGGCTGCATGGATATGCCCTGGAATTTCCAGAACCGGTCGTCCACGCCATAGACGTTGATTTTATGGCTGCGCATCCGGCTCTCCTCGTGGATCAGCACGCCCTCGAGGTACAGAATCGGGCACGCGGCGGAACCGTCGGTTTCAAAAGAACCGGCCAGATCGGAACTGAAAAAACGGTCGGCCGTCACCACGGTTTCCGTATTTCCAATGCGTTCGAAGAGCAGATCCTGAAGGCTGCCGCGCACGGACCGGCCGACCATCAGTGCACCCGTCATTACGGCTACGGCGATGGCAATGCCCGCAATAACCGGCAGATTGGTTCTCCAGTAGAAAAAAAGGCTGCGGGATATCAGGCGACCGGGTTTCATTTTAAAAATAAATATTTTGCATTAAACGGGTTTCAGCCGGGAAGCGCTGAGCTTGAATTTTCGGCCGAAACGCTCCGCGATTTCCAGATTGTGCGTGACGACGATGAGCATGTTTTTCCGGCTCTTGTGAAGATCGAGCAGCATGGAAACGACCGTCTCCGCCGATTCATAATCCAGGTTTCCGGTAGGTTCGTCGCATAAAACAAGCCGCGGCCTCAATATCAGGGCCCGGGCCAGGGCGACGCGCTGTTTTTCGCCGCCGGACAGTTCATGCGGCCGGTGATGAATTCTCTCCGTCAGGCCTACCTGCTCCAGCAGGTTTTCGGCCCTTTTTGTCGACGAATTGTCGGGAGGAGCCACAAGGGTCGGGATCAGTACATTTTCGAGCACCGAGCATTGCGGCAGCAAATGATGGTCCTGGAACACGAAGCCGATCTCCTGATTCCGGAAAGCGGCCACTTCCTTTTCATTCATTCCGTACGGATTTCTTCCGTCCAGGATTACGCTCCCGGAGCTGGGCGGCTCGAGCGCACCAAGAATATAGAGGAAAGTGCTCTTGCCGCTTCCGGAGGGGCCGACAATCGATGCGGACTCCGCGTCCTTCAGTGTGAAGTCGATGTCCGAAAGCACCACGAGCCTCTTTCCCGGCATCGGATATTCTTTAGTGAGATTCTTGACTTCCAGCAATTGGAGTTCCTCGATCAGCGATTCTTAGAAAATTTTAATTGTAAAAGTTCATAGGAGCATTATAGCCATGTTGGGAGTCAGAAGCCAGAAGCCGATGGGTAATGGTAGGGCGAACCTTGTGTTCGCCGAAAATACAGGCGGCGGTCAGCAGTCTGAAGTCTTCAGTCGGCAGTACCATGGTTGGGATTCAATGAGGGTAGGGTTGAACCTTGTGTTCGCTTTTTAACGATTCGTCATAATTTCTATATCCACTTTATGATAAGTCCCAGCATTTTCTTGAAGCTCGGCCAGAAAGGCTTGCCCGTGATTATATGAAATAGGAATACTCCGATAAAGCCGGCTGTTATCAATAAAACAAATATCATTAATCCCACAATAACCGTATCTTCCGTGGCGTCATATCCTTTATTTGAAGGTCGGGAGCAATATGTTGATTATAGGACATCTTAATAGGAAACGATATATGTATTCCCGGAAATCCGATTATGAGCATCAAAGGACGAACCTTTTGTCAGGCCTGTTCAAATTAACGTTTATGTTTTAGGTCCGAAGGACCGGGCTTCGCTAAAGCTACGCCCGACAAGCCGGCCTTTCAGGCCTCACGATCATTTTATCTGCCAGGATCGACCTGATTAAGATGTCGAGGATTTGAATGATGCAAATTTTGTAAAATCAAGGAACGAAATTCTCAAATCGCGCTAATTTGGACAGTCCTGACGGAAGGTTCGCCCCTACGCATTTTCCCAACACGGGCGAACACAGGGTTCGTCCCTACATGTGTTTTTCGTCGATAATGGTTTGAAACACATCCGTCGCTTTTTCCGTCATCCGGGTTAAATTGTAATGCTCCCGAACACCGTGAAAAGCCTTTTCGGACAGTTCTCTGCGTTTGTCGGGATTGTGCAGGATTTCCAGAAACCCCTGCGCCAGCGCATCCGGATCGTCCGGCTCCACGAGGATGCCGCCTCCGGTTTTTTCTATGACCTCGGTGAAAGCACCGCGCCGCGGCTGGACGACAGGTATGCCGGCAGCCATGGCTTCGAGCAGAAAAAGTCCCTTCGGATCGTCAAAAGATGTCGGCACCGAGAAGACGCTCAGACCGCTCAGATAATGCAGCTTTTCGCGCCTGTTCAGTTCTCCGTGGTAATGAAAATGGTCCAGATGGCCCCAGTCGGCCATCTTTTTCCGGATCTCGTCAAAATAGGATTTATGTTCCGGAGGATGATAGCCGGCTGCCCACAGCCGGCTGTCCGGCACTCGGCTCAGGGATCTGAAACTCCGGTACGCGTCGCACAGGATGTGCAGCCCTTTTTCCGGGGCGATGCGCGCCAGGTAGCCGATGGTGAAAGGATCCTGCCTGTTTTTGTCCGGCATTGCGAACCCTTCAAAGCTGATGCCGAGAGGTACAACATGAATACGGTCCAACGGAATATCCAGGATATCGGCCATGTGCCGTGCGCCGAAATAACTGACGGCGATGAATGCATCGATATATTTTACCTGCTCCCGGATGATCCGGATCGCCCTGTCGTGGAAAGGCTCGATCAAACCGTCCAGGAAAAGTTCTTCTCCCTGCAGCGTGCAGACTACGGGTACATCCATTTCCTCTTTTACAGCCGGAGCCAGGGCAATGAGTAGGGAATTGGGGAGGGTGACAATCTCCGGGGAAACCTCCTTGGAGAGAAACCGGGCAAGCCGGCGTATTTCCTTGCGCAGCGGGCCGTTCATTCCCTCGAGCATGGCCACCGTGAGATTGCCGAGATCAGCGGGATCGACGCTGACACCCATCCGTGTGACAAGCCTCAGAAGAGGTTTGAAGTCAAGCAGCCTGTCGAAGAGCTTTGGAGTTTTTCGAAAAATCTCGTAATGCTGCTGCAGGTAGATGTTGATCCCGCCGAGAAAGAGACGTCCCCGGCTGACATTCCGTTCGTCGGTGCGCGTGGGCGTGTAGGTCGGGATCAGCAGGACATCATGTCCGGCATCCATCAGGGATTTTGCGAGAACATTGTCGCGCAGGCAGCTGCCGCAGTACATCCGTCCCGCTCCTGCCGTAATGCTTGCAATGCGCATAGACGATTATTTCCCGAAGCAGTACAGGACTCCGTCCTGCGATCCGATGACAAGGAAACCCTGAGCCGCGGCAGGGGAGGATGAAAGCGGAGCGCCGGCGACAAAATCCCAGACTTTCCTGCCCGTTTTCAAATCCAGTTCGTACAGATTTCCGTCGTTCGATCCGACGAATACCCGGTTGCCCGTGATGAGAGGGGAGGATTCCACCCGGGACCGGGTGGTGAAGGACCAGGCTTCCTCCCCCGTCGTGCTGTCGAGGCAATGGACGAGTTTGTCCCTTCCTCCAAGAACAACGTATTTATCCGTAACCGCGGCCGAGGAATAGAAGGGGAAATTCCTGCTCGGGTGCCTGTAGGACCAGCGCACGACACGCTCTTTAATATCTATGCCGAGGACTTCATTGGAGAAGGTGCCGACATAAAGATGCGAATCTCTTATGGCGGCGGAGGCCCCTGTGTAGCCTCCCAGAGGAAGCTCGTAAAGCTCCTTGCCGGTTTTCGCATCGATGGCCCGCAGAGTTTCGTCGCAACCCGACACATACACGCGGTCCTGCGAGATGGAGGGCGTGCTGTGTACCGGGCCCTCGGTGGCGAATTTCCAGATTAATTTGCCAGTATCCGCCTGCAGGCAATAAAGGCGCGTGTCGTAGGAGCCGAAATAAACCCTGTTTTCGTAGCAGTTCGGCGAGGACTTGATCTGGTCTTCCGCTTCGAAGGTCCATTTTGCTTTCCCGGTAGCAGCGTCCACGGCGTGCAGGATCCCGTACAGGTCGCCGATGTAGACTGTTCCTTTAAAAACACACGGGGAAGACTCCTGTATGGGGTTCCCGGCGGAATAACGCCAGAGGAGTTTCCCGTCGGACAGCGAGACCGCGTTCAGCGAGCCGTCCATGGATCCGAAGTAGACCGTTCCGTTGCAAATCGCGGCTGAGGACTCGATGGAATCTCCGGCTTCATAACTCCATCGGAGTTTGAGTTTGTCCGGAAGCACGGCATCGGAAATTCCGGTCAGGGAATGTGTGCCGCGGAACATGCACCAGGAATCGGCCGGAGAACTGAGAGTTTCAGCGCATACGACAAGTCCCGAAACCAGAATTATGAAAATGAAGCCCGGTACCCATTTACTCATACAAACTATTATGCCCGAATTGCCCCAAAGATAACGATTTTATTATCCTCGTTAAAATCTGAACCCTGGACCTTGAACGGTGAACGGGAAATCCCGGCAGCTAACCCACGCTTCTGAACTCCGCGGACCCGACTCAGCTTATTCCTTTTTATCGGTCGCAACGGCATACAGCGCATTGCGGCTCATGATGTACAGGACATCGTTCGCGGCTACCGGTGTGCTGTACACGGCGCTTCCCATATTGATCTCCGAGATAAGCTTCATCTCTTTCCCGGCTTCGAGGACCGCCACATCGCCGTCTTCGTCTCCGATGTACACCTTTCCGTCGGCGACCAGGGAGGAACCCCATATGGCGGCCAGCGCATCATAAGTCCATAACGGTTTGCCGGTATTTACGTCAAGGCAGTGGAAAAATCCCGCAAAATCGGAAATGAAAACCATGTCGTCCAGGATGGCGGCGGTGGAAACAGTCCGAAGAATTTTGTCGTTGTGCCAGATTCGTCCGGTTTCCGTTATGTCCCCGCGTTTCGTGGGATCAATGCAGTACATATGCCCGACGCCGGCTCCGTTTTCGGGGTCCTGGCCCGAGGCAAGAAATACTTTCCCGTTATGAAAAACCGGCGTGGCGATGATCGAATTTCGTGTTTTCGGCCAGACGGCGTCTTTGGGATTCAGGTCGAATTTCCAGAGCATTTCCCCGGTGAGGGCCTCAAACCCGTAGAGCCATCCGTCGCCGCCCGGAAAGAACGCCTGCATACAGCCATCGACTTCGCCCAGAGCCGGGGACGCCCATTGGCCGTGCAGTATCCGGTCGCCGGGAGAATTGTCCTGCCAGACCACTTTCCCCGTGTTTCTGTCGACAGCCAGGAAACTGGGGGCTTCGGGAGACGGAACTGTCTCGCCGTATTCATCGCGTCCGTTTGAGGTTTCAAGGAACACAAGGTCGCCCCAGACTACGGGAGATGAGTTGGCCATATTGTGCTGGACGACGCCCAGTTCCTTCATCATGTCCAGCTTCCAGATTATGTCCGCGTCGGTCGTTCCCGTATACGTTTCGCTTTTGTAGGGGCCGTCGTTGCCGTTGGAGAAGGCATCGGTGTCCAGGCAGACCAGTTCCGCCCGGTTTGAGACGTAGTAGAGGCGATTGCCGTCTACTGCGGGAGAGGAGCAGACACCCTGCTCCGGCCAGTCCAGGTCGGGTGCAAGCTTGTCGCTTACAGCCTGCCACAGGAACTCGCCGTCCGATTCCCGAAAACACATCAGAACACCTTTGTCGCCCGTGATCTCGGGATTACGGGGAGAATCGTTGCTGGTTCCTACAAATATCTTCCCGCCGGCCACAACCGGATTCCCGTAAGACGTAAAACCCAGGTCGGCTTTCCATTTAATATTTTCTCCGGACTCGATATCCCATTTTGAGGGAAGCCCCATGGCGGCCGATACCATGTTTCTCTGGATGGTGCCGCCCCACATGGGCCAGTCGCCGTCGGCCGCGATCCCGGTTGCCATGAAAAGTCCTGCCAGTACTGCGAAAAACTTCCATCGGTGCATTTGTCTTCCTCCGCGATGCCACAACATTATAGGCATAACAATTTTGTGCGGACAAATGATTATGAAAAGTAAGGCGCCGCTCAAACGTTCAATGTCAACCGTGCGAACGTGTGAACGTACTAATGTGCGAACGTGGGACGATTTATCTATTCATCGGATTAGCCGAAATGGGCATGTCTTCTTAATTGTTTCTGACTGGGAATATGGAGTGAGCGCCTGTGATGGATGAATGGCGGAGTGTGTGTCCTGGAAAAGATGCCCAAAATTCAACCTTCTAACGTCCAACGTTTAACGTTCGAACGCTGACGGTACAGTGAGGACGTGAGTACATGGATCGAGTTACACGTTAGAGGTCCAACGTTCAATATCTTGACAAATGCCTGCTAAAAACTGCCTACTGCCGACTGTGTTTTTGGGTTAGGATGAACGACCGGGAGGAGGATTATGGCAAAGAAGATTTCACGAAGAGAGCTGGTGCGGTCTGTTGCGGCCGGAGGTCTTGTGCTGGCCGGATCGATGACGCCGCTGGAATCGCTGTTGGCTTCCCAGCTTCGTCCCATGGATGCGCGTGGGCCACAGCCGCCGGGCCCGGCCGTGCCCGCGCACTCCGCTGTACTGACTGATGGAAAGGTTGTGCAGCCGCGGCGGGAATTGGAGGTTCTTCATAAAACCGAGGTTCTGGTTGTAGGAGGAGGTCCCGCCGGTACCGCAGCGGCTCTGGCCGCGCGGCGTCTCGATGCGGATGTCACGTTGGTGGAGCGATACGGATATCTGGGCGGACTGGCGACGGGCGGCCTGGTTCTCGCAATCTTCCCGCTTTACGACAGAAATAATCGCCAGGTGATCCGGGGGATCGGCGAAGAGATGATGCGGCGGCTGGATGGCCTGAAATTCGGGATCATCGAACGCAACAAGGCCCCGGTCTATCCGACCGTGGATCCGGAAGCGTTTAAATACGTTCTGGCGGAAATGGTGCTGGAATCCGGAATGGATGCCTTCCTGGACTGTTGGGGCGTGGACGCCATAATTGATTCCAGCGGGGCTGTGAGAGGAGCGGTATTCGAGAGCAAATCCGGCCGGCAGGCGATACTGGCCGATGTTGTTGTGGACGCTTCCGGCGACGGAGATATTTATGCAGCGGCCGGAGCGGCATTCGAAAAGATCAAGGACAATATCGGGCTGGCCAGCCGGCTGGGAAACGTGTCCGTTCAGGATATGCTGGATGAGCACCTTAAAAACGCCACCGGCCCCAGAGATGATATGGATGCAGGAATGCCGGCACGCGGGATGCCGATAACCGCGTTTGAAGGGCAGGTGGGCAGCCCGACGCCAGCGCCCGGAGTAAACTGGCTCAATATGAAAGGCCCTGTCGGCGACGGCCTGGATGTGGCGGAACTAAGCAGAATGGAGCTCCTGCATCGGCGGGCGCTATGGAGAAACCTGGAAAAAGCCCGGATGAAACCGGGGGCGGAGCGGGCGTTTATAGTGGAAACCGCCCCGCAGATAGGCGTCCGCCTGACGCGATTGCTGGACGGAGCCAGGAAGCTAACCG
>CAZPHK010000127.1:0-13876 GCA_964586015.1 uncultured Acidobacteriota bacterium
ATCCGCGGGTATCCGTGGTTGCATTTTTTTTTACCCATCCGTTTCCATCCGCGGGGATCCGTAGTTTATCTTTATCTTTTTACTGCAGACGGTCGTAGTTTTCCTTTTTTCCCGGCAATGACAGTTCTAAGTTGCTCTGAAAAAATCAGAATGAATCTATACAAAATTGCGTTATTATTATATGATGAGTATCTGCTTACGTTAGAGAAATCTGTGGTTCCATTATTAATTAAAAATCGTATTTTGATTTAAACCAAATGGAGAAATATAATAGTATGAAAAATAAGCGTATAGTTTGGTTGTGCATTCCTGTTCTGCTGTTTTTAGGGTGCGGCCCGGCGGAAATTACACTGCAAACCCTGGACCCCGGCCTGGTAAAAGAATACATCAGCGCCAAAAAAGCATATCTAAACGGAAATATTAAAAAGGCCGAGTCCGGTTTTCGCAGTCTGAGTAAAAAACAACCGCATTTTTACCAGGCCCGTTTCATGTGGGGAAAGACCGACTATCTGGCGGGGAACTTTACCCAGGCGGAAAAGGTATTAAGCGAATTACTGAAGGACAATCCCCTTTATTACGAGGCCGGCTTATGGCTGGCACGCACCGAATTAAGCCTGGGGGAAAAGGACAGGGCGGAAACACGAATTAAGAATTTACTCAGCGTTAACTCAAACGACGCCCGTCTCCTTATCCTGCTCGCCAAGATAAACAAAGAAAATAATGATATTCAAAGCGCGTTGGCGAATTTACACCAGGCCGTACTTTATGAAGAAGAGATCGCCACTACCCATCTGGAACTCGGAAAGATTTTTTACCAATTCGGTATGACCGAAAAGGCACTCCGGGAACTGGAAATCTGCAAACTGATGGTGTCGGAAAACACTATAATGAAAAAATCGGTAAGTGAACTGATCACCAAGATAAAAGGAGCATCCCATGAAGCGCAGAATCCCGCAAAATAAATTCTTTTTTGCCGCAATAACACTGATCCTCGCGAGTTTCGCTTTCTTGAATTCGTGCGGAACCATAAACAAGAAACTGGTTGAGGTATTTAACGATGAGAAAAAACCGATTTCAAAAATTTGGAAGATAGGCAAGATCAATCTGGAGGAGCGTATGTTCTATCTGGGTATCAAGGAGAAACTCCCCGACACTCTGATAATGCTGGGAAGTAAGTTTAATATTCATATCCTGGGACAAAGCGAGACTCCGATGGAGGGAAATGATTATCTTCTCTGCAATCTCTGGGTCCGCGAAAAAACCTATACCAAGGGTCTGGATACAATAAATTCCATTACCGCGTTGTTAAGCCTCAGTGATCCGGAGAGTAAAAAGGTTATCGTCAGGGCACTGTATACGGAGGAAAGCCAGGAAACACTGAAATCATACCAGCACCTCTATGAAATCCTCGAGGAGCTTTTCAAAAATATCATGGGCAAGGTAAGGTTTCGCACATCGTCCTGATTAAAACTGCACAAATATGAAGTATACGATGAAAAAGATCGGTTTTGTAATTATTCTCTCCGTTATTATTTCATGCCTTGCCGGGGCGGAATCAATTGAAGACGCAATCAAGACCGATGCCGGGTCGGCCGACGGAAAGACGGTATTACACCTTGACCTGGAGAAATCACTTATTCTGGCTGAGGACAATTCACAGGAACTGCACCTGCTGCTGCTGCAGATGGCCGCCGAGAAATACTCTTTCGACTTGAGTATCCGTGAGTTCCTGCCCCGCTTCTCCGTGGGCTACAGCCAAAACGATACCGTAATAACCGGAGATCCGGATACCCGGAGCAAAAACCTCTCATTTACCGTTTCCCAACTGCTGTATAACGGGGGAAGAACACTTATCAACAGAGATCTGACCCGCATGCAGCTCACGTTGGACCAGTACAACTACAAAACAAAACAGGAGGACCTGATCAACCAGACCTGGAGTATGTACAACAAAATCCTTATGTTCAAAGCCAAGCAAAAGGTCCAGGAGGACAGTTACAACATCGCGTTGAAACAACTCAACATCAGCCGTACCGAGCATAAGGTCGGGCTGCTGACCGAGGTTGATTTATTGGAAACAGAGATAAAAGTCAAAAATTTTGAAGCCCAGATCAAGGACACACAGATCCAGGAGGAAGGCCTCTATTTCGAGTTTAAAAAATTACTGGGAATTGATCCGGATGTCGAGATTGAACTGGACGGTGTCCTTGACCTGCAGTACGAAGGCCTTACCCTTGCGGATAATCCTGAGTATTGGATGTCAATGGCAATAGTAAACAACTCGGATTTCAAGGCTCTGCAGTTCAACATCGAAAAACAGAAACAGCAGGTCAAACTGGTGGAGCAAAGCTACCTGCCCAAGATTGACGCGGATTTTTCGGTCATCGTGTCGTCCGAGTATTTTCCCCTGCAGAACCTGGGATTGGCCGTAAAGCTGAACTTTTCTTTTCCCTTCAAACCCATGCCGGTGCAGACACAGGTCAATGCCGGCATAACCGGAGATCGGGAACGCAGTACCGGTATCTCCATGTCAACCGATCTTTTGCCCGACCTCGGTTTTTTGGTCGACCATAAAATGGCCCTGCTGAATTTCGAGATGCTGCGTTTGCAGGGCGAGACCGCGGTCAGCGATCTGCGGTTTAAAATACAACAATCGCTGAAACAATACGCGCAGATGGCCCAGAAAATGAAAATTCAGCGGGAATCACTGAAGTTGTACAAACGGAAGCTCCTCATCCAGGAGCGTCAGCTTGCCATTGGGGAGATCAAACGCGTCGATTATCTGGAATCGCAGTCCGAATACCTGGACAGCTATGTCCAGGCCCTGCAGGACCAGCTTTCTTTAATGCAAATGGAACGTGATTTTGAAAAACTTATCGGGATCGAACCCACAACCCTGAAATATTACGCGGTGAAGAACGAAAAGGAGGAATAATATTTTCATGAAACACAATCAGTTCCTTTTATATATATGCATTATTATTCTTATTATCAGCGGATTTTTCTCCTGTGCGGACAGCACAAAGACCGATCTCACTTCCGGCGATAAGGTCCGGGTGAGTATCGTAACCGCCGCGAAACAGGAGATAACACCGGAAATACGGAGTTTCGGCACCATCAGTCATTTCCGCAAGGTAGATGTATCGGTGATCACCGACGGCGTTATCAGTACCATGAATGTCAAAGAAGGTGACGCAGTGAGGCAGGGGCAGGTCATCGCCCGAATTCGAAACATTCAGCTGGAGATCCAAAAAAAACGCACACTGGCCCAGATCAAGCAGGCACAATCGGCTCTGAATCTTTCCATGGCCAAATTAAAGGAGGGACGCCTGAATGTCGAATCACGTTTCATCTCGGTCTCCATCGGGGAGCTGGACCTGAAACAGAAAAAGATCAACCTGGATGATCTGCAGCGGGCGTTAAACAATAAGAAGCAGGTGTATGATGTGGGCGGTATCACGGATGAGGCCATGCACTCCCTGCAGATGAACTACGAATCGGAACAAAACAAGTACCGAATGGCCAAAAAAAACCTGGAAATGCAAAAGATCGGCCTCAGGGACAAGGACATAGTAAACCAGGGGTATACACTGCCCTCATCCGAAAAAGAAAGAATCAAGGTGCTGACCCTTCTAAATACGCAAACCCTGTCCGCCGAGGTCAAAGTGGCCGAGGCCAGCCTTGACTCCGCCGAAACAGAACTGGAGGCTGTGAACCAGCTTTTGGGTGAAACCGTTATCCGCGCGCCGGTATCGGGAATCATCGGGATGCGCTACCTGGAGAAGGGTGAGCGCATTCAGGCGAACGCCAAACTGTTTACGATTATGGATATCTCGCGCGTGTTTGCCGTGTTTCCGATTGAAGAGAACGACGCCGCCCTGCTAACCGAAGGGATGAAGGTGGAAGTAACGGTGGATGCCTTTAAGGATAAAAAATTCGAAGCCAAAATCTATATCATCTCACCCCTGATCGATCCCCAGACCGGGAATGTCACGGTCAAGGCCATCATGGACAATCCGGGGCTGAAACTGAAACCCGGCATGTTCCTGCGCGCCCGGGTGATTTCCGGACAGGCGCGGAGTTCCATTGTAGTACCAAAAAGCGTGTTGACGAATAAAAAGGGAAAGCAGGCGGAGGTGTTTGTCGTGTCCCAAGGAAGGCTGTTTTTAAAGAAGGTAACGATCGGGGTGGAAAAAGAAAATACGGCGGAAATCCTCAAAGGGATAAACCAAGGGGAAACAATTGTGGATTCTCCTTCCCCGATTTTAAAGGAGGGCCAGGAAGTTGAAATTACGAAATAGTCTGGTTGTTTTCATTCTGGTTTGTCTCTCCTTTTCCTGTGACCTGATCAACCTGGAACAGATAAAAGTACACACCTACCCGGACGGCGAAGACACCGTCGTTGGTGCAACGGATTTACGGGAACCCATCTGGATTGATTTTTCCATCACACCCAATAAAACCAGTGCCGAAGACCTGTTCATGGTAACATCGTTTGCCGGCAAACAGGACGGCGATTTTTCCTGGCAGGAGAACCGTCTCTATTTTACCCCTGTGCCGGAATGGAACCGAGGCCGCCGCTATGTCTTGACCTTCAATGGATCGCTGCGGGCGGAAGACGGGCGCAATTTCGACGTACGCTGCAGTGTTCCATTTTACGGGGGCGAAATCAGCAACCTGCCCCGGCTGGAAGACGCGCAGCCGGCAAGCGGCAGCGAAACCTCCGTGGATGCCGCCCTGGTATTCACCTTTTCCGAGGCCATGGACCAGGAAAGCTTCAAGCGGGAGTTTTCCCTCTCGCCCAATACGGATTATGACACGGACTGGAACCTCGACGGCACGGTCGTTACCCTAACCCCCCGGGATCAATGGAACAACCTGACCAACTACAATTGGTCTCTTTCGGATAAGTGTACGGATGTCGACGGAACCGCAGTGGTACAGTCCTACAACGGCAGCTTTATGACCCAGGAGGACAGTGTTCCCCCGGGCATCCAAAGCATCACGGCGGCCGTGCCGGATTGGAACACCCTCTTTCCTGATCGGGCTGATCCCGCTCTTAACAGCATGTTTTACCGGGACGCCATAAAGATCACGTTCGATGAGCCGGTAAACTACGCCACCGTACAGGATGCCTTTCATATTCAGCCCAATGTGGAGGGATTCGTCTATGAGATCGTAAACGGGACGGACACCTATTACGTATTCCTGCCCCTGGATGGGTACGTCATGGACCAAAAGTATCACCTGTCCATCGACACCACGGTGGAAGATTTGGCGGGAAACAAGATGCAGCAGCAGCGGGACGAGTGGTTTACGGCCGGCGGGATCCATCCCATTGCCATCAGCTCCATAGAGGTAGCCGGTCTCACCATAACCCCGGACCAGTTTAATTCCCCGGACCCGGTGATATTTCATATCGATCCCGGGGAACAGCGGCTGCTTTATTCCATAAACTTTGATTCCTCGGCATTCAGCGGCTTTACGGAGCCCGACGTGCAGAACGCGGCCGCCCAGGCCGTTACCTGCAGCCCCATTACCCAGGGCACCCTGCCGGTCTCAAAATACTCGATCCAATGGCCCCTTCCCTATAATTTTAAACTGAATATCGGATTCAGCGGGTTTGAGGAAAGTACGACGCAGAAAAAACAGATCTATAAACTGGTCATTCCGGGCGGCGCGGAGGGGATCGTCACCCAGGACGGTTCGCGCCTGCCTGAGGATATTATTATCTATCTGCAGGAGGACCAGCCGTAATGAAACATAAATATTGTTTGTATGGAAGCACCGGCATAATCATTTGCACGTTGGTTTTTTCCCTGTTATGCTCCTGTGAGTTACTGCACCAGGACCCCCTGACGGTTACGGGCCACGCGCCCTCGGCAGCCGTACTGCCCACGGCGGACAACATAGACATCTGGATAAGTTTTTCCAGCAGCGAACTGGACCGGACCAGCGTGGAAGAGGCGTTTTCCCTGTCCGAGGAGAGCGCACCCATGGAAGGCAATTTCCACTGGAGCGGAGACAGACTGAGTTTTGTTCCCCTGCGGAGCCTCAGCATGGGGAAATCCTATACCATGCGGGTTTCCGCCTCTGCCGAAGACCGCTACGGCAACAATCTGAAGGGTGAGTTTTCTTTTACCTTCCGTGTGGGGCAAGATACCACGCGTCCGACCGTTACCTCGATTGATCCCGCGGACGGCACCGAACTTACGGACCAGTTTTATCCCATTGCGGTCACCTTTTCCGAGTTGGTTGACCATGCCTCGTTCTATGAGGCGTTTTCCGTCAGCCCGGGAGTGACGGGAAGTTACACATGGGACGAGACCGGCGGTTACTCCGTCTGTACCTTTACCCCGCAGGAGGCCTGGACCTGGCAGACCGACTACACCGTCACCATCAGCACCGACCTGAAAGACCCGGCGGGCAATTCCCTGGGCGACACCTATATAAGCGGTTTCAGCTTGGGGACCGACCACGAGCCGCCCACCTTTTCCGTATATCACGATGAGGGCGGCGTGACCGGCACCACCCTGCAGCCGAACGTCGATACGGCTGGCTGGGAAGCCTCCTGGCCCATTACGATTCTGTTTGACGAAGCGGTAAACGAACCGAACAGCTCCAAGTTCCAGCTTACCCCCGCCCTGAGTTTTACCATGGACTGGGACCACACTAACAACAACCGTGTGGTACTCACCCCCAACGGCCGTTTTAAGTGGGGCACCATGTATACGTTGGTGGTAACCAAGGGTATTACCGACCTGCAGGGCAATACCACCACGGCGGATACCCTCTACCGCTTTACGGTAGACGGGACGGCCACCCGGCCGCCGCGGATAACCAAGGTGTACAGCCAGGACAGGTGCGATATCGCCGATCCCAATTACGGTGTGCCCCTGGCCATGTGGGAAACCATTTTTGAGGGTGCAGGGGCATGTAGCGACCAGGATTATTACTTCGACTTTTACATCGAGCACGCGGACGGGGTCGATATTCCCGAAACCTATTTTTTGGAAAATTTCGATATCGACATCACCGATGCGTGCGTCACCCTTACGCCGCAGAGCGTGGAGATAAATCCGACCAGCCCGGCCCCCATAGACGCGCCCGCGGCGGATGAGACAGTGGTGCGCGTACACTGCCTGCTTTCCATCGACGAGTCACCGCCCGCCGGCCTCGTGGAACTTATAGTGAAAAGCGATTTTAAAGATTCGGCGGGTAATCCGATCGCCCAGGAATACGATCTCATACTCAACAAACCATAAAGGATGTAGCAAACGATGTGGCCACTTATCTCACTCGCGGTCAAACGCCCGGTCACCACACTCATGTTTTTCCTCGGGATTTTCATTTTCGGCATCATTGCCGCCTCCGATCTGAACCTGGAGTTCCTGCCGGAAATCGAGGTGCCCCGGATGGTGGTAAGCGCCTCCTATCCCGGCCTGCCGCCCGAGGAGATGAAGGAGATGATCACCATTCCCATAGAGGACGCCCTGTCGTCTTTAAAGGGCATCCGCTCGATCATGTCCGTGTCCAGGGAGGGACTGGCTACGCTGGAGCTGGAGTTCCACTGGGGCACCGATATGAAGATGGCGGCGGTGGAAACCCGCGAGGCCATCGACCTGGTGTTTACCACCCTGCCCGCGGACGCTAAAAAACCCGTGGTCCTGCCCATTAACCCGGGTGAGGAGCCGGTGATGTGGATCGGGGTATTTCCGCGCGAAGGGGACATTACCCTGGCGCGCCGCCTGGCCGACCGGGAGATAAAGACCCGCCTGCAGCGCGTGGAAGGAGTGGGGTCGATCGTGGTGTTGGGCGGCACCACACAGGAGATGCAGGTATTGGTGGACCAGGAGAAGTGCGCGGCCCGCGGGCTGACCATCGAGGGCCTGGCCCAGGTGCTTTCCCGCAGCAACTTCGACTTTCCGGCCGGATCGTTTACCGAGGGAGAGACCGAGTTCCTGGTAAAATCCGAGGGGCGTGTGGACAGTGCCCGTGAGTTGGGAGAACTCTATGTGGGGAAAAACCAGCAGGGACAGGGTATACAGCTGAAAGAAGTGGCCGAGGTAAAACTGGGACAGAAGGAAAAAACCTCGTTGTTCCAACTGGACGACAAAGAGGGGGTGGCCCTCCTCATCCGGCGCAAATCCGGGCAAAGCCCGTTAACGCTTTCCGAGAACGTCAAAAACGAACTGAAGAACCTGGAACTCTCTTACGGCCGTGATCTGGAGTTTGTCGTGGCCAAGGATACCTCGGGGGTAGTGTCTACGGCCATCAACGACCTGTTTGTCGCCGCGCTGCTTGGGGTGAGTATTGCCTTCTTTGTGCTGTTGTTTTTTATGCGCCGCTATACCACCTCGCTGATCCTGATCTCGGCGGTCCCCGTTTCGGTTCTGGCCTCCCTGCTTTTGATCAGGATTACCGGGGGGTCTTTGAACACCATGTCGCTGGGAGGGCTGGCCCTGGGCATCGGTATGCTGGTAGACAACAGCGTGGTGGTCCTGGAAAACCTGCAGCGTAAGGCTGCGGCCCCGCTGTTCTGCACCGCGGAAAGGGTCATCGCAGCCACGGAAGAAATGGCCGGATCGACATTCGGTTCCACCATCACCTCGCTGGTGGTGTTTGTGCCGGTCATCTTTTTGCCCGGTATTGTGGGCGCCCTGTTCACCGATCTGGCGCTTTCCGTTATCTATTCCCTGGCCTCATCCTACCTGGTTTCCGTCACCCTGATTCCCGTGCTTTACTATATTACGCATCGGAACAAATTCCTGCTGAAGCACATGAAACCGGAGGTTGTGCCGCAGTTTAAAAAGCTGCATCAATCATACCGCTTTGCCTTCCGTTTTTTTCTGCGTAAACCAATCCTGCTGGCGGCTGTGGTGGCCGGTATTTTTGTGGTGGGATTTCTCACCCTGCCGCTGCTGCCTATTGAGTTTATGCCTGAGGTGGATACGGGTGAGGTGGATGTTACGGCCATTCTCCCTACCGGGACCTCTCTACAGTATATCGAGCGGGTAAGCAAATCCTTGAGTGCTCAGGCCCTGCGTATTTCCGACGTAGAGCATGTGTTTTCGCGTGCCGGCGGTCAGGATGATGATCCGTATTTTTTGGCCGATCCCAGCGAAAGCGCGGAAAAACTCCACATGCGAGTACAGTTGAAAGAGGGGCGCTCCCATTCCGTATTTACCATCGCCGCGACCCTGCAGGATTTATTACAGATAAAGAACGCCAAAATTATGGTCGGCCTGCCCGAAAATATCATCTCCCCGCTTTTGGGGATTAAAAGCAATGAGATGGTGTTTACCGTTTCGGGGGAGGACCATACCAAAGCGCGTTCGCACGCGGATAGCGTGGTGGCAGAGTTTACCCGGCACAACCTGTTTTCCAGTATGGATATTATTCCGGTGATAAACAAGCCGGAACTGCATATTTACCCCGACCGCGAAGCCCTGGCCGGGACCGGCATCAGCCTGATGCAGGTCGCCACCAGCCTGCGCGGTTCCCTCGACGGTATGTATCCCTCGAAAATGACCATCGACGGCAGGGATATCGATATCCGCATCCGGCTGCGCAAGGAAGACCGGACGAATGTGGAGCTTTTGGAACAGCTTTCCCTGCTGAACGCGCAGGGCGGCAGACTCCCGGTATCCAAGGTGGCGGACCTGCGGATTGAACGGGGGTATTCAAGCCTGATCCGCATAGACCGCAAAGACGTGGCCTATGTGCAGGCCTCTCCCGCCCCCGGCAAGCGCGCCCAAGCCGAAAACCTTCTGAAAACCATGAGCAAAAAAGACACCTCGCTGGCATCACGTACCGGCTCGGCCCTGGAACAGAACCTCCCGCGGATTCTTTTGACCTTTCTGCTGGCACTGCTGCTGCTGTACCTGGTGTTGGGCGCCCAGTTCCAGTCTTTTATCTTACCGCTGCTGCTGATGCTGGCCCTACCCCTCTCGTTTTCCGGGGTATTACTGGCGCTCTTCCTCTGTGGAAAATCCATTAATCTAAGCTCCAGCCTGGGTATACTGGTGTTATTGGGAATTGTGGTGAACAATTCGATCGTGCTTTTTGAAAATTACCGGCGCAAGATTGAATCCGGGATGAATGAACTCTACACTGTGTACCGGGGAAGCACGGAACGGCTGAAACCGATTCTGATTACCGTATTCACGACGGTGACCGCTCTGCTTCCCATCGCCGTCGATCCATACCATCATTCCACCCAGAGTTCCATGGCGGTGGCGGTTATCGGCGGGCTTTTGGTCTCCACGGCCCTCACGTTGTTCGTCATTCCCCAGGTCTTTCTGTATTACTATAGGAGAAAAAAGTGAACGGACTGGGCAAATGGTACACGCGTCCGGTGACCGTACTCATGGGTTTGGGGATTGTGCTTGCGCTTTCCATTGTCCTGCTGTTTGACGTCCGCCTGGGGCCGTCGGGAAGCGGCGGCAGAGTGTCTTATTCCGTGATCATCAAACATTTCGGCGTGGATTCGGACAGGATGGAACGGGATATCACCGAACCCATGGAAAACGCGGTCTCGGTTATCCCCGGACTCGATGAAATTTCCTCAATTTCGGAATATTCAAATTCACGTGTTACCGTGCTCCTGTCTCCGGACGCGTCTCCGGAAGAGGTGTACCTGTACCTGCGTGACGCGGTGGACCGGGTGTATAGCCGCCTGCCCTCCTCCGTCCAGAAGCCGGTCATCGTCTCCAGCAGTATGGACAAAAGGCCGGTATTTATCGTTGCCTTCAAATCAAAACATATCAGCCGCACCGAGTTGAGTCGTTTTGTAGAGAAGGAAATAAAACCCGCCTACGAGCGGATCGACGGCGCCGGTGAGGTTGAGGTGGGCGGTGGTGAAACCAGGGAGATCCATGTCAAAGTAAAGTCACAAAAAAGCGCGGTCAGCGGCGTCGGTATTCAGAGTATCGCCTCGCTCATCCGCAGTGAGGACATCCTGATGCCGGTGGGAAAACTGGAATCCTACGCAACCGAGCTCCCCGTTGCGGTGAAGGGCAGGCTGAAAACCCTGGCCAACATAAATAAACTACTTATAAACATTCCTGATGTGGGCCTGCGCAAACTGGAAACCGTGGCGGACGTGGGCTACGGTACGCGGGAAAAGGAAAGCATCAGCCGGGTCGACGGTGAAAACCGGGTGGCGGTGTATGTCCAGCCCTCCGGATCGGCCAACCTGGTGACCCTCTCTCATTTATTACGGGATGAAACCGAACACTGGAAAAACGCCGGACTTGAACCGGAAATCATTCTGGATACGGGGAAGACCATCGAAGACTCCATTTTTGAGGTGCTTGGCGCCATGGGTACCGGTGTGCTTATTGTCATTCTTTTTCTGGCCTTGTTTTCAGGAAACGTGCGGCAGATCATCATCCTGGCCTGCATGCTGCCCCTTATCGGGCTGGTAACAACCGCGTTTCTCTCCCTACTGAAGGTAAGCCTGGATACCTTCGTGCTTTCGGGAATGGCGGTTGGACTGGGAATGATCATCGACGCGGGGATTATCATCACCGAAAGTATGAAAAAACAACAGGGGCTACCCCAAAAACAGGTCTTTGGGGCGGTCGTACGGATCATCCCGCCGCTGGTCTCATCCACGCTCACCACCCTCATTGTCCTGATGCCGCTTTTTTTCCTCGGCAGTATGAGCGGCGGGATCGGGCAGGTGGCAACGGCGGTTGCCCTGCTGATCATATTTTCGCTGCTGCTTTCCCTGTTTTTTATTCCGCCCTTTTTTATCTCCCAAAAAACACCACCGCCGGTGAAAAAGAAAAGAAAGCCGGCAGCCCTGCTGCAGCGTGTATTCGGAACATCCGTGCGTCGAATATTGCGGCTGTTTTATTCCATACTACATCTCATCAGCACACGGCCCGCACCCTTCTTAATCGCGGGTGGGGTGATTTTCTGCGCAACGATCTTTATTGTGCTGGTGATCGGCAAGGATCTTTCCGGGATCAGCAGTCAGGATACTATTTTTGCCCATATTGAACTGCAAAGCGGAACCTCGGTGGCAGCCACCGACGCCCGAACGGCAAAACTGGCCGGCATGGTAAAACAGATCTCCGGAGTAAAACGCGTGGAGACCATCGCCCGCAGAAGCAACGCGGAAATGATCATCAGGATCGATCCTTCCCAAAGCCGCAAATCGGTTATCGCCGCGGAGGTGGTCAAACTTGGCCGGCTTTTGAACAACACCTTCGTATACATTCCGGAAAGTTCGGCCACTCAGGAACGGAAAATACAGGTGGCGATCCTGGGAGAGGATAATGCCAAGCTGCGTGAGCTGGCAAAGCATGCGGCATCCGTGCTGGACGCCGAAGACTGGACCAGCCAGGTGGTGCTGCACTTCAAAGAAGGCCCGCCCGCCTGGATTCTCCGGGTGGATCACGCCAAAAGCTTTAAAGCGGGTGTAACCGCGTCCGATATCGCCAATTATATGCGCTGGGCACTTCACGGACCGGTGGCTCAGAAATGGATCGAAAACAACCGCGAGCTGGACCTGCGCGTCATGTCCGCACGGGAACAGGTGAACTCAATTGAAGACATTCGCAGGCTGGCCATTCCCCTGCAGAAGGGAAACCTGGTATACGTCAATCAATTGGGAGATTTCAGTGAAAAAGAACAGGATACCCGTATCTACCGGAAGAACAGGCAGCGCGCGGTTTTTTTTACGGTGCACACTCAGTCGCTTGACCTTGAACGGGCCATAAAGGCCCTCTGGCATACCCTCGGCACCATCCAACTGCCGCAGGGCTACGGCTTTGACCTGGATAAAGAGGTACTGCGTCTGAATAAGCAGTTGAATACACTTTGGCTGGTATTGGCCCTGGCCCTGTTGTTGATTTTTATGGTGCTTTCCTCGGAAGCGGAATCGCTGCTCAGTCCGCTTATAGTCTGTTCCATCGTTCCGCTCTCGCTTTCCTTTCCACTTATTGCCCTGTATATCTCCGGACAGTCCCTGACAACACCGGTCCTGATGGGGCTGACCATTCTGGCCGGAATTGTCGTGAACAACTCCATTCTGATCTCGGACCAGATACGGGAGAGTATGGGCCATATTCGTTACACTCGCAGCAACATCCGTTTCCCCCTGGTGATGGCCGTCAGGAAAAGGATGAGGCCCCTGCTGTTTACATCAATCACGACGATTTTGGGCACTCTGCCCCTGATTTTGACCCAGGGAAAAACTCCCGGGCTTATTGCAACCCTGGCTTTTATTGTATTTTGGGGAATTTTGGGCTCGATCATTACCACACTGTTTTTTCTGCCCGCGCTGATCAGCCTTGCCCCGGGACTGTTAAAACCATTCCATATCACCGAACGGTAAGGGCAATCAGGCTGCCCGCGGCTTCTCGCGTTACCCGGACGGTAACCGCGTGGTCTCCCGCCTTATATTTGATGACCGTCTGGTCGGAAAGCGTAAGTACTTTCAACTCTTTCCACTGCTCCAGTTTTGCCCTTTCTTTATAAGACGCCACAATCGTTTTTATATCATCAGGAGTATAAAGGGTCACCGCGTAATTTTCGGCCGTATGAAATCCCGCGATTGTTTTTGCCCCGGCATACAGATACACCCCCTCCGGAAAATCCCTGGGGAGGGGAACAGGGTCCATGGACGCGTAATTCAGTTTTTCTTTTGACGCGGATAACGGGTCCGGATGAGCGGCCGTCATCGCTCCCTCCGATTTTTTCGCGGGGCCATTACCTTTGCCCCCCGGGCAGGCAACGATAAAAGCCGTTATGATAAGCAGTATAACCGGATATCTATACATTTACACTCTCCTTGCCGCCATTCTACAATATTCTTCCCGGTCTTACCAGAAGGGCGTTTTTACGCGCACATTCCTCACCTCTG
>CAZPHK010000128.1:0-13715 GCA_964586015.1 uncultured Acidobacteriota bacterium
TAACCCTTATTCAAATCGTTAAATACGTCAAAACATGCCATAGGGACCTGCCGGTCAGCCCGAAACGTGCAACGACGCTTTTTTCTTTTAACGTTTAACTTTCAACGTGCAACGTGCAACGACGCCTTATTGTCTTTTCGGTTGGGGCGAACCTTGTGTCCGCCCTTATCGGCTGGAAATGCGTGCTGGCGAGCCGAACTGAATTACGTTACAATAACGCAACCCTTAATTGTGTCGGGGCATAGCGCAGCCTGGTAGCGCGCCTGCCTTGGGCGCAGGAAGTCCCCGGTTCAAATCCGGGTGCCCCGACCAGTCTTTCCAATAAATATGGCCGACAGGCAGGCAAATAACCGCCCGAACATCCGGCACGCCGTCCCTGTCGAACGCATCCTCGGAAACATTTTCGGAGACCGGGAGCAGACGACCTCACATCCAGGAATCAAACGGCGAAACAATGTAAAGCCGATTTCATTAATATTATTTTTTTACAATGATTTACGGATCCCGAAGAACCGGATCCTGTTCCGTTACATTTTTATACGATTTTTGTTGACAATGTAAAAAAATGCCGTATAACTTTCTTCGATTTTCCGATATGTATTGAATGCTGACGCTGGATGTGTTCAGCATTCGATACAAAAAGAATTTAAACCGGAGAAGCAACTTTTTTCCTTTTTGGAAAGGTTAAAAAATTCGATGGACGACGACATCTCATCTTCTGAAAACGACGAACCTCCGGGTTCCGGCCGGCTGAACACCCATCCGCCCGAGGTTCTTCTCAGCATGGTCCCGGCTTCCAAGGACCCCATCCGGCAACATTTCCCGCAAAAGATAAAAAAGGTCTCCCGCCCGGTTTACACGGGAGTTTTGTCCTTTACCGTGGAAACCGATACTCTTAAGCGCACCTGCAGATCCGGCACTGCCCTGTTTGTCGCGGGGGAACGCAGCCTGCAATTTCGTAAGGAATTCTATCCGGCCGTATCGGACCGGGAATGGAACGACTGGCGCTGGCAGCTGTCCAACCGGATCAGGGATCTGGCCGGCCTGGAAAAAATTCTCCGGCTTTCTGAAAACGAACGCCGTGCAATTTCCGAACACCGGGGCTCCCTGCCGGTAGCCGTCACGCCCTATTACGCGGGACTGCTGGACCGGGACAACCCCCATCAGCCGCTTCGCCGTACCGTCGTCAAGTCCGGCGAAGAAGACCTGATTCTTCATGAAGAGGAAGAGGATCCCCTTCATGAGGATCGCGACTCTCCGGTACCCGGCCTCGTGCACCGGTATCCTGACCGCGTTTTGTTTCTGACAACCGGCTTCTGCTCGGTGTATTGCCGCTACTGCACACGCTCGCGTCTGGTAGGGAATCATGGCGGAGAATACCGGTTCAACATGAAACAGTGGGAAGGCGCAATCGGATATATCGAACGCCACCCGGAAATCCGGGATGTGCTTTTATCCGGGGGCGATCCGCTTACCCTGCCGGACAGCCGCATCGAATGGCTCCTGCAGCGGCTGCGCGCCATCGATCACGTTGAGATCGTCCGGATAGGCAGCAAAGTACCCGCTGTTCTACCTCAGCGCATCACTCCCGCTCTTGTAAGAATGCTGCGCAGATACCATCCTATTTGGATGAGCCTGCATTTCACGCATCCGGACGAATTGACGCCGGAAACGGCCATGGCCTGCAACCGGCTTGCCGACGCAGGCATTCCTCTCGGCAGCCAGACGGTCCTGCTGAAGGGCGTCAACGATTCCGTTGAAGTCATGACCCGGCTCAACCAGGGTTTGCTCAAATACCGGGTCAGGCCCTATTATCTCTATCAATGCGACCCGGTTCAGGGCTCCTCGCATTTCCGCACGACGGTGAACAAGGGCCTTGAAATTCTCGCGGGGCTTCGGGGACATACTACAGGCTACGCCGTCCCCCATTACGTCATCGACGCTCCCGGAGGCGGCGGGAAAATTCCTTTGCTGCCGAATTACATAGAAAATCACGAGGGCGCAGATCTCGTTCTGAAGAACTACCGGGGCAACCTGTATCGGTATCCTGATCCGGTTCTTCCGGAGCAGGTGACAATTCAGTCCGGCAACCTTTAGAGGGAAGAACTGCGATGAAGATCGGATTAACGTATGACCTCCGCCAGAGCTACCTCGATATGGGATACAGCGAGGAGGAAACGGCGGAGTTTGACCGGATCGATACGATTGAAGCCATCGAACGGACCCTGCAGCAATTAGGGTACGCCACGGACAGAATCGGCAATATCCGAAACCTGACGGAAAGGCTCTGCAGGGGAGACCGGTGGGACCTGGTCTTCAATATCGCCGAGGGGCTTCGCGGCATCGGACGGGAAGCGCAGGTACCCGCCCTCCTGGACGCATACGATATTCCCTATACGTTTTCCGATCCTCTCGTACTGGCTCTTACGCTGCACAAGGGGATGACCAAACGGGTATTGCGGAGCCTCGGAATTCCAACCCCGGATTTTGCCGAAATTCACACTGAAGAGGACATTGAAGAAGTCCGCCTGCCGTTTCCGTTATTTGCCAAACCCATTGCGGAGGGCACCGGCAAAGGAATCGATGCCTCATCCAAAATCGAGAACCCGGCCGAACTGCGCCGGGTTTGCATCGGCCTGCTGGCTGCATACAGACAGCCGGTCCTGGTGGAAACGTTTCTGCCCGGGCGGGAATTTACGGTTGCCCTTGTCGGAACAGGAAGTGAAGCCAAAGTCCTGGGCGTAATGGAAATTATCCTGAAAAGCAACGCTGAAGCTTGTGTGTATTCCTATGCCAACAAGGAAGAATGCGAGCTCTATATCGACTATGCCCTGGTTGACGACGCTTTGGCCCGGAATGCCGCAGACACCGCGCTCAAGGCATGGATCGGCCTGAACTGCCGCGACGCCGGACGCATCGATCTGCGAGCCGACGCTCAAGGCGTCCCGAACCTGATTGAAGTGAATCCGCTGGCCGGGATTCACCCGCAACACTCCGATCTTCCCATCATCTGCAATCTGGCCGGGATTCCTTATGTCCGCCTTTTCGAAATGATAATGCAAAGCGCGCTGACGCGCCTCCCCAACCGGTCCGCAGCTTTTCATGAACCGGCCACGGCGGCTTCGGTACAATTATGAAGATTACGATATTGCATGCCGACGTTTCCGCGGAATCCGGGAAGGACGAGCAGGATGTTCTGGTGCAGACGGATGCGGTTCGCGAGTCGCTGCTCGAACTGGGACATGAAGTCTCCCTGTTGCCCGTCACGCTCGATCTTCACGAAGCGGAGGCCGATCTTGCCGGAACAAGACCGGACGTGGTTTTCAACCTGGTGGAATCCCTGTCGGGCACCGGCCGGTTTATCCATTTTGCGCCGGCGCTGCTGGAACATCTCTCCATCCCGTTTACGGGAGCAGGCTCTGAAAGCCTGTACCTGACAACCGGGAAAATGCTTGCAAAAGAACGCCTTCGATACAGGGGGATTGCCACGCCGGATTGGACGGACGGGCACTTCACGTCCGGTTCCCGCCTGGATTTCCCTGCCCCCTACATCATTAAACCCGCCTGGGAGGATGCATCCGTCGGGCTGGATGACGCATCCATTGTGCACAACCGTGAAAACCTTGCACGGACATTTCAGGAAAAAAAGGAACGGTACGGGCATTGTTTCATTGAATCCTTCATTGACGGCCGGGAATTCAACGTCTCCCTTCTGGACGATGAAAGCGGGCCGCAGGTCCTGCCGCCCGCTGAAATCCTTTTCAAGGAATTTCCCGACGACAAACCGAAAATTGTGAACTACAACGCCAAATGGGAATCAGGATCCTTCGAATACCAATGCACTCCAAGAAACTTTGATTTTCCTGAAAAAGAGGGTTCCCTTCTCGGACGTCTGGAAGAAATTTCCAGATGCTGCTGGGATATTTTCAATCTGCGGGGATATGCCCGGGTCGATTTCCGCGTCGATCGACGCTCCATGCCGTGGGTGATTGAAATCAACGCCAATCCCTGCATTTCGCCCGACGCAGGATTTGTAGCGGCAGCGGACCGTGCGGGCATTTCCTGCAACCGGATGATTGAACGTATTCTGAAAAGCGCGTCGCTTCATTAAACCGTCCGTCCTGGATTGAACGACTCCGGGTATGGAGTTACGAATGGAAATCAACAGCCCGGATCAGGCAAACAACGTAAGGATCCATTCTAATCCGGAACGAACAACCGGAAGTCAATCCCGACTTCTGGCCTGTGACTCTTTTAAAAGCGAAAAGCCGGGACGGGCATCCATCGGCGTCGGGGTCGGAATCGGATTCGAGCTTTTAAAACCGGTTCCAATCGACTCCGATACCGACCCCGAAAACTCATCCAGAGTCACAGGACATTCAATCCGGCACTGGCTGGAGGCTGTGCCGGCTTCTTGCAGGGCAAACAATAAAATGAAACGAACCTATAGTTAACTTTTTCATCAGGCTCCATCAGCCAGGAAATCCTATGTTTCGAATTCGCCGCATCTACGAAAGTTCTCTTCCGTCCAGCATCGAAAGCATCGTCCAGGTGCAGAAGATTCTGCGCGACCAGTTTCCGGGATTACACGAAAACGACATCGCTAAGATCAATGACCAGCTGGTCAACCCCCTGAAGCATCGTTTCCGTTCGGTCCTGTTCGTGGCCGACGATTCAAGCAGGCGGATCAAGGGATTCGCCCTGCTGATGCATGCCAAGGACCTCAACTTCTGCTACCTGGATTTCATTTCCGCTGCGCGGTTTGTAACCGGACGGGGAATCGGCAGTGCGCTGTATGACAAGGTGCGCGAGGCGGCCCTTGCCCTGGGTACCATAGGCATCTTTTTCGAGTGCCTGCCCGACGACCCGGCGTTATGCCGCGACAGTGAGGTTCTCAAGCAGAACATCTCACGCCTCCGCTTTTACGAACGTTATGGAGTCCGGCCTGTCTGCAATACCGCCTATGAAACCCCCGTTAAAGAAGGCGGCGACTGCCCGCCCTACCTAATGTTCGACGGACTGGGGCTCGACAGGCCTTTACCCCGGGCCCAGGCCAGGGATATCGTCCGGGCGATTCTGGAAAGAAAATACGGCAATGTCTGCCCGAAATCCTATATTGAAATGGTTGCGGATTCCTTCAAGGACGATCCGGTCCGATTCCGTAATCCCCGGTACGCCGGGACAGCCCCCCCTCCCGAGATAAAAATCAACCATTCCGGCGGGATGCCAATCGCTCTGATTATCAATGACAAGCATGATATCCATCACGTCAACGACCGTGGATACGTCGAATCACCGGTCCGCATAAAATCCATCCTCAAGGAGATTCTCCCAAGCGGTATGTTTGAACAGTTCGAACCTCATAACTATTCGGAACGGCACATCCGGGCGGTGCATGACGGAGCTTTTGTCGATTATCTTAAAAAAGTCTGCAGCAATGTACCGGGGGATAAATCCATATACCCCTATGTTTTTCCGATCCGGAACGCGGCGCGTCCGCCGGTCGAACTGCCGATTCGCGCCGGATATTACTGCATCGATACATTCACGCCGCTGAATCAAAACGCCTTCCTGGCCGCCAAGAGGGCGGTCGACTGCACCTTGACCGCGGCCGAAAAAATTCTGGAAGGGTACCCGATAGCCTATTCGCTGGTTCGCCCTCCCGGCCATCATGCCGAGAAGCGGGCCTTCGGCGGCTTCTGCTATTTCAACTCGGCCTCGGTAGCCGCACATTATCTCAGCAGGCAGGGAAAGATTGCCATTCTGGATATCGATTATCACCATGGAAACGGGCATCAGGATATCTTCTATCAACGGGACGATGTTTTGACCGTTTCAATCCACGGACATCCGCGGTTTGCCTACCCCTACTTCTCCGGTTTTTCAGATGAAACCGGAGAAGGACCCGGCGAAGGATTCAATGTGAATTTTCCTTTGCCCGAGCAGCTGGACGGAATCCAGTACCGGGAAATCCTTGAAAAAGCCATGAGAAGGATTCAGAAGTTTTCCCCCCGGATCCTGGTTGTGGCTCTGGGTCTGGATACGGCCAAAGGAGATCCCACAGGCACCTGGAATTTAAGCGCCAAAGATTTTGAACAGAATGGCGCTCTCATAGGATCATTGAGATATCCGACCCTGGTGGTCCAGGAAGGCGGCTACAGAGCCCGGTCCCTCGGCATTAATGCGCGGAATTTTTTTAAAGGCATGTGGACGGAGTATCATTTCCTCAACCACGCCGGGAAAGAAAGAAAGTGAAATTGAAATCGGGAAGCATCGATTACAGGCATACCGTAGAACCCGCCGACGCCGATAAGGTCCGCCGACTGGTAACATCAAGCGGTTTTTTCAACCCTGTAGAAATTGAAGTTGCGGTGGAACTCGTGGCAGAACGCCTTACCAAAGGAGAGAAGAGCGGCTATTTTTTTATTTTTGCCGAAATAAGCCGCCAAACGGTCGGTTATTCATGTTTCGGCCCGATCCCGGGCACGGAATGCAGCTTCGATCTCTACTGGATTGCCGTTCATAACGATTTCCGCGGAAAGAAGATCGGAAAAGCACTTCTTGAAAAGACCGAAGAGGCCATCCATACAATGAACGGGCATCGAGTTTATGTGGAGACATCATCCCGGGATCAGTATGAACCTACACGGAAATTCTATATTGCCAACGCCTATCAGCTCGAAGCGACATTGAAGGATTTTTACGCGCCGGGAGATTCAAAGACCATATATAGCAAAGAGATATAGCCCGACTTTCTCAAACGAGCACATTCTCGTGACCGGAATCCCCGACAAAGAGACAGGAAGAGTTCGCCGTCGCGCTTATGCGACGCACCAAATCCAATGATACCTCCGCCGCCATGCCGAAGATGTTGATGTCCGCCCTGGGTGCATCGGGCATCACCTCGAGGAATTTCCCCTCGAGAACGTAGAGCTCGGTAACAGAGGGCAGACGCGCCTGGTCGCACAGGTGTTCCAGGAAAGAGTGAAGCCGTTTTTTCTGGGATTTGTCGGGCGAAACCGTAATCAAATTCAACCGACCGTTCCAGTTCTGGTGGATCTGCAGTGCAATCAGCATAGCCAGATGCCAGTTAGGGCTCTCATCCCGGAGCCAGATATTGACATCCTTCTGAACTCCAAAGGCCACGCGCGGGTGTTGATTCAGGAGAATGATTCCCAGGTTTGATTTCGCTGCATATCGAGCCAGCTCGATGATATTACCGTCCTTCTGGGAATTGCTGCCGGCGGTCAGAAAAAGGCTGTTGGGACGCAGCGTGCCTCCGCGGAGCGTCTGAATGACCATTTTGGCTCCGTGGAGGAACTGGCCGTCCTCGATTACCGTGGAGCTGATCAGTATCTGCTCCCTGGCCAGAGGCGCCAGAAGCTCCTTGAGATCCGCGCCGGTCTGTTCGACATCGGTATCTTTGACCGTGAACGCAAATATGCTTCCGGACGGATAGGTTATACTGCGGATAAACAGCAGAGAGCCGCTCCATATTTTCGGATCGTCAACCGGTATCAGCAGGTCCGGTTTCCACGAAATCTGATGGCGCGGGAACTTGGCCGCCAGCCGGGACGCCCTTTCCGCCAATACCAGGAACATGCCGCCGCGGATATCCCCCCAGTCGGCCTGCAATCCCCTGCGTGTAAGCCAACCGTACAGGAATACTATGGTGATGATTGCGACCAGGCTGAAAACCGGGTTGATCAGAAACATGATCAACAGGCATCCCGCCGCTCCAGCAAGGGGAACCACTTTCGGCACTCTGAATGTCGGCCGAAAGCTGATCATATTCATGTTCTGCTGTAAAAACACCACCAGGTTCAAGGTTCCGTAGGTAATTAGAAAAAACATGGTGATTATGGACGCGAGCGCATTCAGGTCTCCCATAAGGATGGATACGAAAATAATCGCGCCGGTAAAAATCGTGGCGTTGCGCGGTTCGTTATTGGCGGCTTTTGCCGAAAAGAACTTATAAAAGGGAACCGTTTTCTGCTCGGCCAATGCGGACAGAATCCTTGGAGCCCCGACAAGACTTGCCAGCGCCGAAGAGAATGTCGCCGCCAGTATCCCGCACAATACCAGCGGGGGCCATAAAGCATTATCGACCATGGCGGTGAAGTTGGTCTGGAGCTCTCTCATGGGAATGAACCGGGCCGACATAAAAGCCAATGAAATATAGACAATCATGGCAACGCCGATGGAGCTTAATGTCCCCAGGGGAATGGATCTGCGCGGGTTCATCAGCTCCCCGGACATGTTGGATCCCGCCATGATGCCGGTTACCGCAGGAAAGAAGATTGCAAACGAAGTCCAGAAGCTCCCATCCTCGAAATTGCCCAGCAGCGCAATTTCCGGATTGGGCTTGTTTGGAGTCAGAAAGAAGGAAAGGAGCGATAATCCGATGATCCCCATGATCCCGTACTGAATTTTAATCGCAAAATGGGCGCTGGTGTAGGATATTCCCAGTAACAGTAGCCATGTAACGAGAGAAACCAGCATCGGCGGGTGTGACGGGAAGGCCCAAATCCATCCGCTGGTAAAGCCGACGATGTATAAAGAGACGGACAGAGTCTGGGAGATATAGAAGGGAATTCCTATACTTCCTCCGGCTTCCAGACCGAGCGATTTCGAAATAATGGAGTAGGCGCCGCCCGGGCCTATTTTGATGTTGGTTGTAATGGACGACATCGACAAACCGGTGCAAATTGTTACGGCTTTTGCCATTATAATTATGGCTAAAGCTCCCAGCAGACCGGTGTTTCCCACAACCCATCCAAGCCGGAGGTACATGATGACACCGAGGATGCACAGGAGATCCGGCGTAAAGACTCCCGAGAACGTCCCAAAACGGGACGGTCGATGTCCGCGTGTGCGAAAGCCGGCGGTTACTTTTCGCAGGACGGGCCTTATATCCATATTCAAAATTTCCTATGACTCATCAGCGGAAAGATTTAACCCGCATTCCTCACAATATTTCCATTACAGGTAAATTCCACGCAGTTGCCGGTAATGACTGCGTTCCCGCTTATCGAATGAATATATGTTCTTGTCTGAATCAAAGAGGAAAATCCATTTGCAACTCAATCGATCTTCTCACCCTTGGCAACCACAACAATGCCGCTGTCTGTAACCGTGAATCGCTCCGCGTCACGCTTCAGGTCATAGCCGATTGAAAAACCGGGAGGGATTTTAACATCCTTGTCGACGATAGCCCTGCGGATACGGGCTTTGCGTCCGACATCCACCCTGTCGAACAGAATCGAATCCTGCACCAGGGAATAAGAATTGACACGAACATCCGGTGAAATGATGGATCGCTCCACACGGCCTCCGCTGATGATGCAGCCGTTGCACACAAGAGAATCCAGCGCAATGCCGATGCGGTTTTCCTCGTCTCCGGCAAAAACGGTTTTTGCCGGAGGCCGGAGCTCAGCAAAACTCATTACGGGGAAGTCCTTATCGTAGAGGTTGAAAAGGGGATTTGTCATTATCAAATCCATGCTTCCCTCGTAGTAGGAATTCAGGGTTCCTATATCGCGCCAGTAGCTGATCTCCTTGCGGTTTTCATCGACAAAGGGATAGGCGTAAACCTTTTCGTTTCGAATAAGGCCGGGAATGATATCCCGTCCGAAATCATGGGAACTGGAAACTTTGGAATCTTCCGATATGGCGTTACAAAGCGTTTCGGTCTCAAAGACATACACTCCCATATTGACCCTGGATAAATCCGGCCGGCCGGGGATGGATTTCGGATTTTCAGGTTTCTCTTCGAAGCACAGAACCCGGTTTTGATCGTCGGTCTCCAGAACTCCCAGCCGACCGGCGGCAGCCCTGTCAAAATCCACGGTCGCCACTGTGACTGTCGCCCCGGTCTGCATATGGGCTTCTATCATCCTGCTGTAATCCATCTTGTAGATATGATCGCCTGAAAGAATCAGTACGCGCGCGGGTTTCCATTGCTGCAGGATATCGATACTCTGGAAAACGGCGTCCGCCGTTCCACTGTACCAGCTGTCCGCCGTTCGAAACTGCGGAGGAACCGTAAAAAGGAATTCTCCGGCGGCTCTGGAGAAGATATTCCATCCCCATTTCAGATGACGATCCAGGGACAGGCTCCTGTACTGCGTCAGGACAAATATACGCATCAGGCCCGAATTGACGCAATTTGAAAGGGTAAAGTCAATAATTCGATAGTGCCCCCCGAAGGGAACGGCCGGTTTGCTTCGTCCCCTGGTCAAAGGATACAGTCTCTCTCCCTGCCCTCCGGCAAGAATGAACGTGAGAGTTTCCCTCAACGATTTAATGCTTTTCATGGCTCCGTCAATTCATGGTCGGGAATAAACGCCGGAAACATTGGGAATCGGGATCTCGTTTATTTGCCCTTAGTAAAGATATATTAAACACATATAGAATGGATATTATTCTATTTTGTGTAAAGAAAATAATGCTTAATCCGCATTTCACGCAAAGTATGCCTTCAGCACATATTGCAGCAACATGCGCTGCGTGTTGAAAAAAGATCCGTTCAATGCAATGGCCTGGCGCATTATATCCGTCCAGCTGTCGCGATCTTCGTAATACAACGGAATGACGATATTCTCGAGCTTATTGTAAAGCGAATCGGCGTCATGCGGCGTACGGTCCCCGGCGACTGCGGCAGTGGAATCAATCGACCAGCCGGTCTTGCCTTCGATACAGCCTTCTATCCACCAGCCGTCCGGAATGCTCAGGCTCGGCACACCGTTAAGGGCCGCTTTCATGCCGCTTGTTCCCGAGGCTTCCATCGGCGGCTTGGGCGTGTTCAGCCACACGTCCACCCCGGAGGTCATAAGCAGGCCGAGGCTCCAGTCGTAGTCGGCGAGGTAGACAACATCAACGCTGCCTTTCAACGCTTCGCGCGCCTGCCAGATGCTCTGAATCAGCCGCTTGCCTTCCTCGTCCTGGGGATGGGCTTTCCCGGCAAAAACAACCTGAAACTTGCGCGTATTTTCCGCGAGTGATTTGAGCCGGTTAGGATCATGGAAAAGCAAATCCGCGCGTTTGTATGTGGCGGCGCGGCGGGCAAAGCCGAGCGTGAGAACATGCGGATCCATTGCGGCGCCCGTTTCTTTCTGAACGCGCTCAAGCAGTTTTACCTTTGCCCGCTGATGAGCTTCCCAGATTTCTTTTTGCGGGAGTTTCATCGCATAGCGCAGCATGAACCCGTCGTCGCGCCAACCGGCGATGTGACTGTCGAATAATGCCTGAAACGGCTCGCTGGTCCAGGTCGCCGCGTGCACACCGTTCGTGATGGCGTCGATTTTGTATTCCGCAAACATGTGCCGGGAAACCTCGCCGTGTTTTTTGGCGACGCCGTTTACGTAGTGGCTGAGGTTCAGAGCGAAGTACGTCATATTAAGATCACCCTCGCAGCAGAACATTTTCTCATTCCCGGCTATATCCGAACGCTTAAACGCGCGCGTAACAAAGTCCATGGGAAATATGTCGTGTCCGGCCGGCACAGGCGTGTGTGTTGTAAACACACACAGGTTGTACACGGCAATCACGTCTTCATCGTTGAACTGCTTTCGGCCGGCTTGTTTTGCGTGTTCGTCCAGCAATTCCAGCGCCAGCAGAGCGGCATGCCCTTCGTTCATATGAAATCGATTCAGTGCATCGTGCCCGAGCGCCCGAAGCATCCGCACGCCGCCGATACCCAGCACGATTTCCTGGCACAGCCGATACCATTTGTCGCCGCCGTAAAGGTGGTCGGTCAGGCGGCGATCCCATTCCGTATTTTCCGGCAGGTCTGTATCCAGCAGGTAGACGGGAACCCGTCCTCCCGAGACGCCGCGAACATCGAATTGCCATGCACGCAGCTGCACCTTTCGGTCTTCAATCTCAACCGAAACCCGCTGAGGCAATTCGCGGACAAAGGCGGAAACGTCCCAAAGACTGGGGGCCTCGGTCTGCCATCCGTCTGCATCAAGCGATTGCGAGAAATACCCTTTGCGATGCAGCAGGGTGACGGCGACCATAGGCAGGCTGCGGTCCGCGGCGGCGCGCAGCGTATCTCCGGCCAGTACGCCCAAACCGCCGCTGTATGTCGGCATCGCGGGATCGAGGGCGATCTCCATGGAGAAGTACGCGATAGATTTTTTCGCCTTCATATTTTTCCTCGTCACTAATCCGGCCATCGGACCCGGATGCGTCCGTGTATTTTATTGCAGGGGCTTTTATGGAATCAGAAATTCCCCATTTTCTCAATGCGTATCTGCCGGTTCCGGCAAAAAGACGTGCTCATTCCCGTAACAAACCGGAAGAAATTACCCGGAGACTGCGGACCGAATTTCATTATCCTGCCGCCCGGAACGATGCCCGGTTATGCCATCCACGGTCCTGTGCGCGTTCATCCCGTGCTGCGCAAGCCCGCCGCAATGCCGTTAATCGTCAAGACGACCACCTCGCGCAGCGCCTGGGCCTCGGCGCCTTCGGGATCGGGCAGAGCGCGAAGCCTGCGAAGCATTTCGACCTGCAGATAATTGAGCGGATCCAGATAGGGATTGCGCAGTCGTATCGCATTCTGCGTCACAGGATCGGCCTCCAGCAATCCGCCGTGGCCGCTTATCTCGAGCACCGTTTCGCAGGTGCGTCGAAATTCATCGCGGATCCGTGAAAATATCTTTGCTGCCGATACCTGGTCCGGCGCTAAAGAAACGTACAGGGCCGCGATTTCCATATCCGCTTTGAGCAGCGACATCTCGGCATTTTCCAGCAAGGTATTGAAAAAAGGCCACGCCGTATACATTTCGCGCAATAAATTCTTATCCCCGACAGCGGCAAGCCCGCTTCCCAGGCTGTACCAGCCGGCCAGATTGAACCGGCTCTGCATCCAGGAAAAGACCCAGGGAATGGCGCGGATTTGTCTGATTTCTCCTACGTTACCGCGCGCCGCGGGGCGTGAACCGATCGTCAAACGCTTGATTTCATCCAGGGGCGTTGCGGCCTGCCAGAATTCGATGAATCCCGGGGTCTCATATACCAGATCACGGTAAGCCCGTCGCGCGGTGATGGACGCCTGTTGCAGGGCATCCCGCCAAACGCCCGGCACGAGGTCCGCGCCCCCTTCTTTCGGTGCGGAAGCCAGCAATACCGCATGCACTATCTGTTCGAGATGACGGTGCGCAAGGTCTTTATTGCTGTAGCGGGAGGCAATAATCTCGCCCTGTTCCGTCAAACGGAATTTGCCCCGGATGCTGCCTGGAGGCTGTGCCCTTATTGCACGATTCGCCGGCCCGCCGCCTCGTGCGATCGTTCCGCCGCGGCCGTGAAAGATGGTCAGCGTGACGCGGTGTTTTTCGGCCACGCGCGCGATCGCTTCCTGAGCCCTGTAGAGCGCCCAGTTCGCCATCAGGTAGCCGCCGTCTTTATTGCTGTCGGAATAGCCGATCATCACAATCTGCTCGTCTTTGCATGATTCCAGATGAGCGCGATACGTTTTTGATGAAAAAAGCTCGTCCAGAATGACCGGTGCGGATTCGAGATCTTCAATGGTCTCGAACAGCGGTACGATCGACTGACGGCTGTCGCAGCCTGCCCAGCGCAGCATCAGCAGGACAGCCAGAACATCCGCGCCGGAATGCGTCATTGAAAGAATGACGGGGCCGATGGGCTCCTCGCCATAGACGGAACGCACTCGGGCCATTAAACGCAGCAGCGCCCAGGTTTCAGCC
>CAZPHK010000129.1:0-6588 GCA_964586015.1 uncultured Acidobacteriota bacterium
TATCCACTCCAGGCGGGACGAAAAACTTCCAACAAAAGTCTAGAACGAGATAATCCTTCCGATAAAGGAAATCGGGCAGGCAAAATGGGCTAAACCAGAGGCAGAATTAAATATGGTTTCCGGTTATCGGAATGACTGCCGGATCCAATAAGTGTCCATAATAAACCCATTCTGCCCGGCCCAGAAGAACGGAGAGAATTTGGATGATCGAAACAGAGATTGCTGATTTTTCAAAAGCTACCGGATCGAAAATTGTCAGTGCAGCGCAAGCCGCAGCTCTTATACAGGATGGCGCCACAATCTGTGCACCCATAATAGGTTTGGCAGGCTGGTCTGAAGAAATTGCCCGAGCCATAGCGGAACGATTTCAGGAAACGGGACATCCAAAAGGACTCACCCTGGTCTGCGGGTCCGCCATGGGCAACCACAAGGATAAAGGACCGCATGTTATCGGGCTCGAAGGATTAGTCACGCGTTTCATCGGGGCTCATACTCACGGATCACCGAACATCGGCGCTTTGATTCAGGACAATAAAATACACGCTTACTGCTTCCCTCAGGGAGTCGTCGTACAGCTTTACAGGGAAATAGCCGCAAAACGTGCGGGAATGCTTACACGGGTGGGACTGGGAACCTTTGTCGACCCTCGTATTGAAGGAGGCAAGATGAATGATCTGACCCGTAAAGCGCCGGACCTTAACGAAGTTGTAACTTTCAACGGCGAAGAATACCTGTGGTACATGCCGTTCCCGATCCATGTCGGCTTAATCCGGGGGACAACGGCTGACGAAAAAGGCAATATCTCCATGGAGAGAGAGGGAGCATCGCTTGAAGCCCTCCAGGTAGCTCAGGCGGCAAGGAACTCCGGGGGCATTGTCATCGCGCAAGTCGAGTATCTGGCGAAGGCCGGTACGCTTCACGCCAGATCAGTCCAGGTGCCGGGCGTCCTTGTCGATTATGTTGTAATATCCAGGAATCCGCAGGAATGGCACATGCAGAGCGAAGGCATCTATTACCAGCCGGCATTCAGTGGAGATGTTACGATGCCCCTCGAGGCACTGCCTCCCCTGCCTTTCGATGAAAGGCTGTTCATCCTGCGTCGCGCCGCCCTGGAGCTTGAACCGGACTCAGTTGTCAACCTGGGTATCGGTATTCCCGACAGGTTGGCGACTGTAGCAGCTCATGAAGGGGTGACCGACATGATGACGCTTACCACAGAGGTGGGCGGTGTGGGAGGCGTACCTGCGGGTTGGCCCAATTTCGGGATGAGTTACAACGCGGAAGCCTTTGTCAATCATCCATCCATGTTCGACTGGTATGACGGCGGCGGCATTGACCAGGCTTTTCTGGGAATGGGAGAAATCGATAAATTCGGCAACGTAAATGTGAGCAAGTTCAACAACAGGCCTATCGGATGCGGTGGATTTATCAATATTACGACCGCTTCGAAAAAAGTTGTCTTTTGCGGCACTTTCACGACGGGAGGCATTAAAGTAACCGCCGCGGAGGGGAAATTGAAGATCCTGAACGAGGGCAAACGAAAGAAATTCATTGACCAGGTCGAACAAATAACCTTCAGCGGCAAGTATGCGGCCAAATCCGACAAGCCAATACTTTACGTCACCGAACGGGCGGTCTTCAGGCTGAGCGGTGGAGAGGTCACACTGGCGGAAATAGCTCCTGGCATCGACCTGGAAACAGACATTCTGGCGCAGATGGAGTTCAAGCCCCGCATTTCTCCCGATCTCAAAACGATGCCCGAAGAGATTTTTTATCCGGAATGGGGCAAACTGAAACAACATATCAGGGAAAGAAAAGAGGGACCGATCGCAGACCGGGATGCCAAGCTGGAGCAGGAAGGGGAAGATCGTTATCGCTTGGACCTTAGTGCAGTAACTTCTGAAAGCCCTGAGGAGGTGCCCGTCTGAACTTACACGCAACCCTTTTATAAAAGCGGGCTCGGTGTTCATTTGAGCTTGGGAGAAATGTAGATTAGAAGTATTTCGCGTAAAGTTTGGCGACCAGATTGCTCAGATCCAGGGGCGTGTGGCTGAATTGGACGACGGAACGGTACTTCAGGCCATGATCGGTGGAAATCCTCGTACTGCGCATTACCTTTCCGCTTAACTTTATTTTTTTATTCAACTGCTCCGTCGGAATGGTTATTCCGATGATATCGCCTGTCGGAATCCGGGTTCCGGATGAAAGCGTTGCTCCTTTCTGCGACAGATCTACAATTACGGCTTTGTGCGCTGAATCCTCGTAAGTGAAAAGACAGTCCAGGCGTTCAATAATCCGTGAACTGCTTCTCCGGTCCTGCGATACCCTGCTTCGGACAGCCATCGAAAAATCCTTATAAAATCCATTAATCGGAAAGGTTTATAGGTTGCACCGATTTATCCGACAGATCTCGGTCAGGTACTATATCGACCACTGTACACGAATATCCCAGCATTAATTTCTTTCGGAAACGGGCCATTCCTGTTTGTGAACAAGTTAAGGTCCCAGGCTCATTTTCAAATCTGAACGCACTGAAAGCGGTGCAGGATCCGGCAACCGGAATGTAGGTCCGGCATATGACGAATCAATACAATGTGGGATTTGGCTCTTGCCGGTTTTTACGTGCGGGAAATGAACCTGCCCCCTATCCGGCTGCCCGCCATTGCACGAGGCGATGACGGAACAGCCGATGGTTGCAGGAAGGCGTCCCGTAAACAGGATGTGAATCCCTACGGTGTTTCATATCGGGTATTCACGTCGGGAGTGACATTATACCCCGCACATGTAGTGGCGGATCTTACTGTACTGGTTGCTGTCACGGAAGACGATCCGGATGTATCGCCGGCGGTCATAACCGGTGTGGTGTCATTTTCGATCGCCGCGAGAAATACGGGCCGGTCTTGTCAGCAGACTTGCTGCGTGAACGGAGGGTCTATCTGTGCGTTGCAGTGTGGAAATTCCGGTGTTGGTGATAAGATTTGCGAGAAAGATCCGCCTGTAACTGCATAATATATATGAGGGACCTAACGGCAACATCTCTTGAAAGGCCGATACAGGAGGAAATTTCAAAACCGGTGCTTGTTCCGCCTGGCGGTCCGCCTACACGGAGGAGCCTATGCTCAGGTATTCATGGATTGCTCTTTATAGAATCCGCCATCCCAGTGAGGAACCCCAATGATTCTTACGCGAGAAGAAATACTCAAATCAGTACATGCAGGAGAAATAGCAATTGATCCCTTTGATGAGAAAGCGCTGGATGCGGCCTCCTACGATATGACTTTGTATCACCAGATTCGGGTCTTTGTAGAGGGGCTGAATGAGATTGATTTGTTGGATGTAGTCCGGGATGCCGACACTCTTTTTAAGATTACACGGATCATTGAAGTTCCGGCGGAGAGCTACTATCTGCTGAAGCCGGGGGAGTTGGTCCTGGGCATGACGGTTGAAAAACTCTCCTTTTCCCCGAGTATCGCAGGGACACTTGAGGGACGAAGCCGCTTTGCCCGGATGGGACTGATGGTGCACGTCACGGCGAGCTTTCTTCAGCCCGGGATTCAAAACACGCGCCAGGTATTCGAAATATACAATGCCAGCCGAAACGCCATTAAGCTCCGGTCGGGAGTGAGGATTGCCCAGGTTGTTTTCGAGCGATGCGAGGGGAGCGCGATCTACGGGGGTATTTTCCGAAACCAGAGGGAATTGTAAATCCTCAAAAAACCGGACAATAGCGTAACTCCATGCAGAATTCAGGCCGATACGTTATTTGATGGCAGAATCGGATTCCGGTTGATGCCTGTCTGAAAGGCTGGATGCCGTGAAAAAACTGTTCGGTATGATAGGGCTTCTGATTGTTCTCGGCGTAGGCTATTACCTGCACTTCAGCCAGATTGACGGAGCGGAGAGCGGGATGTCTGCGGTGCAGCAGGCCAATCTGGTCGCCGTCAGGCGGGACCTGCTTTCTCTGGCACAGTCGCAAAGGCTGTATCTGGCTTCGGAGGGTCGCTATGGAACCCTTGATGAGCTGCGCCGCTCCGATATCATGAACATGGTTCCGGAAAGCAATCGAAACGGGTATGTGTATGTCGCCGACGTTGACGGCGCGGTACATTTCTGCATCACGGCAAAACCGACCGATTCTTCCCGGGCCGGCCTGCCGACCTTTTCCATCGATGAAACTATGCAGATCAAGCGCTGATCCGCGGATCTGCCCGGCTGACGCCCTTCAAATCAAAAAACATTCCGGGCATTGTCGACGAATTTCAGCTTGCCCAACTCGGGCTCCAGCCATATGCTGGATCCATGCATAAAACTGCAGAGGCAATTTTGAGGAAACGCAGTTGTATTCGAACGGCCATCGTCCTTGTTATTGTCGCTACCCTGTTTCTCCCTCGTTACCTCTGGTCCTGGGGCCCCCTTGCGCACCGGGTGACGGCAAGAATGGCGGAAAACCTGTTGACGCCGGCGGCATCGGCCGCGGTGCGGGAACTTTTGGGTCCGGAAGTCAAATTGGCGGATGTCGCTTCATGGGCCGACGAGCAGCGGGAAGTGCTCAACAGTGCCTCCTGGCACTATGTCAACGTTCCCATTTCCGAGACACGGTACGATTCCAGGTTCTGCCGGCCGGAGGGTTGTGTCGTCAGCAAGATCGAAGAATTCAAGCGCGTGCTGCGGAATCCAAAGGCGAACCGGAAGGAAAAGCAGGCGGCGCTGAAATTCCTGATACACCTGATCGCGGATGTCCACCAGCCCCTGCATGTAGGCGACACGGGCAGCCGGGGCGGCAATGATCTTCAGGTCCTTTTTTTCGGTGAGAGCTCCAACCTTCACAAAGTCTGGGATTCTCAGATCATGCATCATTATACCGCGAACGAACAGGTATGGCGCTGGTACCTCACGCGGGAGGCAAAACCCGAGAAGATTGCCGAATGGTCGAATGGAACCGCAGAAGATTGGGCAACGGAAACGCTTCAGGCAGCCGGAAAAGCCTATCTCCTGCCGGGAACGGATGTGGAGATCAAGCCGGGCGCCAAGCTGGGCGACCCATACTGTGAGATGGCTCTGCCGATCATTCAAACTCAACTGGCCAAAGCGGGTACGCGAATCGCCTGGACGCTGAATACTATCTTCCAGTGAATCTCCGCTTAACCAGATATTTCTATCCTGAAATTGCTGCAATCAACGGGTCGCATTTTTATACGAGAGCATCAAACCAAACGCCTCACGATGACCGCAAAGGAGAAAAGGGATGCAATCGCCCGATGAAAAACAAACGGAAGACATCGACAGGAGGAATTTCCTGAAACTCTCGGGAGTTGCGGCGGCAGGCGGCGCCCTGAGCCTGACAATATCCTGTCAATCGAAGGAAACAAAGCTCCCGTCCATAGACTCCGGTCAGCCGGAAAGGGAGTTCTGGAAGACGGTTCAGGATCAGTTCGTCCTTGATCCGGATCAGGTGTACATGAACATCGGGACCACGGGCGCCATGCCACGAAGGGTGATCGAAAATTTTAACGAATACAATCACATCGTTGCGCGCCATCCCATGGGTTTTATGGATGAACTCGGTTGGGAGTTCGGAATCCCCAAACAGCGTGAGAAGCTTGGCAAACAGTTCGGCTGCACCATGGACGAGATCAGCGTCTCGCGGAACACTACGGACGCTTTGAATACCGTTCTTTTCGGCCTGACGTTTGAAAAAGGCGATGAGATTCTGTTGACTCACCACGAGCATGTGTCGGCGCTTTCTCCTCTCCATATTCTCAGGGATCGTTTTGGAGTTGTGTTGACCGAGGTGGAAATCCCTGTCCTGGATCTTGAAAGCCCTGATCAGGTTGTTGAAGCCTTTAAAATGAAAATTACAAGCCGGACAAAGGCCATGTTATTTTCCCATATCCCGTATAAGACCGGCGTTCGTCTTCCTGCCAAAGCCCTTTGCAGGCTTGCAAGGGAAAACGGGCTGGTTTCCGTCGTTGACGGCGCCCACTGCCCGGGCATGATCGAGCTGGATTTTCGCGACATGGGCTGTGATTTCTATGCCGCATCGGGCCACAAGTGGCAGTGCGGTCCCGGCGCGACGGGCATCCTGTATATACGCAACCACGGCGACGATCTGCCGGAACTCTGGCCCCAGAACAGCTGTCTGTATTCCATGATTGCGCAACCCGTGGCCAACGATCGCTCAGAGATTGAGGACATCTCCAGCCTGTTCGTGCTTCGAGGCCAGGAAAATTATCCCGCCTTTCAGGCACTGCTCGATGCCTGCGACCTGTGGAACGAGATCGGCCGGGATCGAATCGAGACGTATGCCTGCAGCCTGAGCTCCTGTCTCAAAAAGAAAATCAAGGCGGCTTTTGGAGATTCCGCTGTGTTGTTCTCCCCGGATATCCCAGAGTTCACGTCCGGACTCACTGCGTTCAATCCTTTTCCGGACCGGGGGGACCAGAAGAAGATCGGGGAATTTGTCGAACGTCTGCGTGAGGAAGGGTATGTGATCCGTTTTACCGACTTTCTTCTGCATACAGGAGACCCGAAGCCGACTTATGCCCTGCGAATCTCCACCCACCTTTTCCACGACAATTATCAAATCGA
>CAZPHK010000129.1:6598-13676 GCA_964586015.1 uncultured Acidobacteriota bacterium
GTACGGACTCTATCGGGAGATGATTTAACAAAAGGTGAACGCGCCGGTTTGTTCAAGATTTTCCCGGAAGTCTGTTTGGTGGAGTCCCCGTCTTCTCCCAATAGTATTTTGCTTCTTTTCCGATATTGCGGCCATGACTCTGTGGTACAATTCCGCTAATTTTTTGATAAATAAACAGTATATCGGGATCTAATTATAGACGGATCAGACAGGGAAGGGAGCGCCGCGTATCAGCTGTTCAGCCACGACAAGCAGTACCTGCTCAAGGCGATCGATAAAATCCGGTGGTATCTGAATCCGACCTTCATCGAGTACGCTGCGACCGAATACTTGGTGATCTACTATTTCATTGATGCCATGCAGGGCATGCCCGGGCGCAAGGCCCTGATTGTAATGACGCCCAGGATAAAGCAGAAGCGTGGCCTTGCTCTGAATATACAGGACTGGAAACCTTCCAGTGTCCTTGTCAGGAACATGGATACCGCCTTGTACCATCTTGCAGACAAGGCTCTGCGCGCGGGTGTTGTGGTCCATACCATGGATATAGCCGGCGTTCAGCTTCCTGATTTTATAGATGTGACCTACAGCGGCGAATACAATCCGGAGGAGGATATTCCCCTCGAACCGGGCTATGTCGACGATCCAGAAAAGGGATACATGCTGCGCCATCACATGCATCTTGAAGGAAAGGACCTGAGTATTGTCGAGGGGAAGAACGGGACCCATTAAATTTATGCCGATGTCGTCTGTAGGATTCTTCAGGTAAAGGATGAACTGGCGAAGGAAAAGCAAGGCCCGGCCATCCAGGCGCTGGACTTTAAAGTCCTGGCTGAAGTCGATATCCCTGACCTGGTAATGGATGAAGCAAAAGAGCGGAAGGAAATAATCCTGCCGGAGGAGATCCTGGCGCAATATGTGGGAATATATGATCTGAGGCGCGGTCAGAGGATCCTTATCTCCCTTGAAAACGGCCATTTGTACTCGCGCATTCCCGGGGAACCGATGCTGCGGCTGTGCCCGGAGACGGAAACGAAGTTTTTCTACGAGGCGGTGGCGAACGCGGAAAACGAATTTATCGAGAACGAAAAAGGTGAGGTGACGCACATGATCGTTCGCCGGGACAGAGATGAAAGGAAAGTGCGCCGGATCAGCAAAAAAGTACGATAAAGTGATTACCTCGGGAAGAGCGGCAAGTTCGCCCGGGGAAAGCATACTTTTTCACTGAGCGTTCCATAGTAAGATTTCTTCCTTGAAGTTAAATTCGATTATCTCCTTAACCCCATGCTGTTTTAGAAGTGAACAGCTCCTACAGCGTTTCTACTGAAATGTCGATAAGACTGGTAAATTGTGGAGTTGAAAATTGAATATTGGGGAAACAGAGCAGACGGTAAAGGGTAACGCCTGGCATCCTATTCTAACTTCCGGGCCCGATCAGTCATCCGACAAGAAAGGTATTGGTTTAGCTCTCGGCGGAGGATTCGCCCGTGGCATTGCTCACATCGGTGTTCTTAAGGTGCTTGAAAGAGAAAAAATCCCGATAAAATGCATTGCCGGGACCAGTGTAGGTTCGCTTATTGGTGCTGCTTATTGCAGCGGTGTTTCAACTGCGGAATTGGAGCGGATATCGGCGAAGGTGCGCTTTAAACATATTGCACGTTGGACTCTATCACGCTATGGATTTGCCAGCAGTGAGCGCATGATAGGGTTTCTAAGCAGCCTTCTCAAAGTCAGGAATTTCGAGGAATTGCGAATTCCCCTTACTATTGCGACGACTGATTTTTCGACAGGAGAAAGTGTGCTTTTCAATTCTGGGCCGCTTATTGATCCCGTACGCGCAAGTTGTGCGTATCCTGGAATGTTTTCACCAATCAGAATTCAGGGACGGCTACTTATTGACGGCATGCTGTCTCATGCTGTTCCCGCAGAACCGTTGCGACGAAGCGGTGCAGGCAGAATCATAGCAGTCCATTTAAAGGGGCGATGGACCAACAACGATGAGCCTCGTCATTTATTCGACGTTATAGGACAATGTTTCGCGATAGCTCAGGAGATGAGCAGTGGCCGATGGAAACAGGCTGCAGATCTGGTGATTGAACCTGAAGTGAGCGCGTACAAATACGATGCCTTTGAATACGCTGCAGATATGATATACGCTGGCGAACGCGCTACCGATGCAGTGCTTCCTAAAATCCGTAACTTTATTCGGGCGGATAGATATTTATCCTTATAGTCGGAGCTATGGTTGTGTTAAATCTGGATGCATGTAACGGCTTGACTTTAACTAGCTCGCTTCCTCGGTTTTATTTTATCTCGATTCTGCTGTGGCCTTCAGGAGCCAGGCCATGTTCGCTCCAAGCGTCTTCAACGTCTGAAGGCCTTCAGTGTCGCTGTTTACCTCGCCGGGCTTCCTGCCGATCGCCATATTCCAGTAGTTCGATCCGGGTATGATCATTTCGCTGATAAGGAAGAGATAGTTGAGGCTTGCAAGCGCGTGGTTGGAGCCGGCGCGGCGTACGGCAAGCACGCCCGCCCCTACTTTTCTCCTGAGTATGCCGCCGTTGGCCCGGGATACGAATCCGGTCCGTTCGATCAGGGCTTTCATCCCGGCCGTGATATCGGAAAAGTAAACCGGGGATCCCAGAAGGAGGCCGTCGGCCGCACTGATTTTCGCAAAATACTCGTTGAACGGATCGCTGTCGATGGTGCATTGCATGTTTTTTCGGTCCATGCACTTATAGCACGAGGTGCACCCCTGGATCGGCGCTCCGGCCATTTGTATCAGTTCTGTTTCAATACCTTCGTTCTCCAGTTCATTCAGTACGATTTGAAGAAGAATTAATGTATTGCCGTCTTTCCTTCCACTGCCGTTAAAGGCCACGACTTTCATGAGCATGCTCCTTAAATATTATAATGTTACCTCGCCGGTCTTCGGGCTGCTAATCCTGCCGCCAGACAATCCAGCGTAATAGTAAGCCATAAAACCCGGAATATGATGTAAAATCGGCCTTCGGTTTGCCGAATTGCACCGGTTCTGTAATAATTGCGGCGGAGCCGCCGTATTTTTCAGCAGGGGGAATATCCTCCTCCGCCTGGATGCCCGCGCTATATTTGGATTTAGAGCCGGGCGGTCCATTGCCGGCAAAAGGATTCAGAAAAGAGGTTCATTCAATGATGCCACCGCTTTCAGAAGCTACCCGACCGTTGATGTGGAATATTTCCGCCGTATGGCTCATGTATGTTTTGTTTGCCGCTGCCGCAGCCGTTTTTGCCTGGGGAGTGTACAAAAGGATACAGTTCTGGAGGCGGGGCAAGAGCGACAATGAGCGTTTTGCCGACTGGGGAAAACGGCTCAAAATTCTACTGCGCGAGGTTTTTCTTCAGAAGCAGGTCCGCAATTCCAGCTTTCCCTCGATTCTGCACTGTTTCATTTTCTATTCATTCGTAGTTCTTTTTGTCACAACCCTGATAATTATGGTCCAGTACGACGGCAACCACCTGTTCGGGCTGAATCTGAATATCTTTCAGGGCTTTGTCTACGTATTCTTTTCCGTGGCTTCCGAACTGGCCGGCATGCTGATTCTCATCGGTGTCGGGATGGCCCTCTATCGCCGCAGGATCCGCAAACCGGAAACGCTGCCCCATACAGGGGAAAACAGCTACGTATTGCTGCTGATCGCGGCCATGGTGGTGACGGGCTACCTGGTTGAGGGGCTGCGGATCACTTTTCACGGCGATCCGTGGGCGCCGCTGTCGTTTGTGGGAATGGGGATAGCAAAGCTTTTTAAAGGAATCGGCTATGAAACCGGGACAACGCTCCATGCCTCTTTCTGGTGGCTGCATACGGTTCTTGCCCTGGGCTGGATCGCGGTAATCCCTTATACCAAGTTTGTTCACCTGCTGTCGCTGCCGACCAATGTCTTCTTCTCGAAATTGAATCCCCGGGGCGAACTGCGCCGCGAGGATATTGAAAAAATCATGGAAAGCGCCGAGGATGAAGAAGATTTCCAGATCGGGATTCAAACGGCGAATGAATTCACCTGGAAGCAGCGCCTCGATCTCGATGCCTGCGTGTCCTGCGGGCGCTGCGACGAGGTCTGCCCGGCATACATGGCGGACAAGGACTATTTTTCCGCCCGGCAGCTTATAGCGCGTCTGAAAGACTCTCTGGACGATTTTGAAGCGGCGAAAAAAGCGAATCCGGAAAATCCGCCGGAGATTTCAGATATTGTCGGCAAAGTCTTCGACGAAGAATTTATCTGGCATTGCCGGACCTGCAGCGCCTGCATGGAAGTCTGCCCCGCTTTGATCGAGCACGTCGACACACTGATGGAACTGCGCCGTAACGAAGTCCTGATTCAGGGCCGCATCCCGGAAGAGGCCGGTCAAGCCATGCGGATCTTCGAAACCAACGGGAACCCGTTCGGGCCGCAGTCCCAGCGGGCCGACTGGATTCGTGAGATGGGAGTGCGCGTGGTCGCTCCCGGGGAAAAGGTGGATGTGCTGTACTGGATCGGCTGCATCATTGCGTTCGATCCGCAGAAACAAAAGATCGCCCGCGACCTGTGCAGGCTGATGGAGGAATGCGGGATCGATTTCGGCGTTCTGGGCGAGGATGAGAAGTGTTGCGGCGACCCCGCCCGGGTCATGGGACAGGAAATGCTTTTCCAGATGGCGGCGCAGGAACAGGTGGAACTGTTGAAACAGCGCGAATTCAAGGTCCTGCTGACGGGGTGCCCCCATTGCTACAATACTTTGAAGCATGAGTACCGGCAGTTCGGCGGCAACTTCAATGTGGTGCATCACAGCGAATTCATTCGTGAGATGCTGCAGCTCAAAGGGCTCAAACCCAAGCGGGGTGAAGCCCGTAAGGCTGTCTACCACGATCCCTGTTACCTGGGCCGGTACCAGAAAATTTACGACCCCCCGCGCGAGGTTGTACGGGCGGTTCCGGGGATCGATCTGCTGGAAATGAAAAATCGCCGGACCAAGAGCCTCTGCTGCGGGGCAGGCGGCGGCCATTATTTCATGGACCTGAAGCGCGGCGAGCGGATCAACAACCTGCGCGTCAAGCAGGCACATGCGGCTGGAGCGGATACCATCGTGACCGGATGCGCTTTCTGCCTGCACATGCTCCAGGATTCCGTGAAGCTCCTGGATTACGATGAATCCATGAAGGTGATCGATATCGCGTCCCTGGTGGCGAACAGTCTGGAGAAAAAATAAACGCTTCAAAGCTGCGGCGATGAGTAAAACTTTACGCGATAAATTAAAGCGGTTGCCGCCCAGGCTGCTGGTTGCCCTGGGCTGTTACCTGGTCTTGATTTCCATTGGGCTATATGTATTGCTGCCGGTTCGAAACCGTGAGGAACGCTTTCTAGTCGGAATATTTTTAGCGGTATTTGCGCTTCTCGCGTGGAAGAGCATTGTTCACGCGAATAAGCGAAGATAAAAGGGGGGAAGTATGCCAACCAGATTAAGAAGCGCCGTTACCATGGAAGGACGGCGAATGGCGGGAGCGCGCAGCCTCTGGCGAGCCAACGGCATGCAAGAGGAGCAGATGGGAAAACCCGTTATTGCGATTGCCAACTCGTTCACGCAATTCGTACCCGGCCATGTGCATCTGCACGAAATCGGGCAGCGAATCAAGAAGATCATCGAAGAACGGGGTTGCTTCGCCGCCGAATTCAACACCATCGCAATCGACGACGGGATTGCAATGGGCCACGACGGCATGCTCTATTCGCTCCCTTCCAGGGAACTTATAGCCGACAGCGTGGAATACATGCTGAACGCGCATCAGGCCGATGCCATGATCTGCATTACAAACTGCGACAAGATCACTCCGGGCATGCTGATGGCTACGATGCGGCTCGACATCCCCACGATTTTTGTATCCGGCGGCCCCATGGAGGCAGGCGTGGTGGGCCGGAATCGTTACGACCTGATTGACGCCATGGTTATGGCTGCGGATCCTTCTGTGCCCGACAGTGATATTGCCGACCTGGAAGTGGCCGCCTGCCCGACCTGCGGCTCCTGCTCCGGAATGTTTACCGCGAACTCGATGAATTGCCTGACGGAAGCTCTGGGTCTGGGATTGCCGGGAAACGGCACGGTGCTGGCCACTCATAAGAATCGGATGGGCCTTTTCGAGAGAGCAGCGGAACGTATAGTGGAAATGGCCCGGGCGCGGTACGAAGAGGATGATGCATCCCAATTACCGCGATCGATCGCCACGCGACAGGCGTTCCTGAACGCCATGTCCCTGGATATCGCCATGGGCGGCTCCACCAACACGGTCCTTCACCTGCTTGCGATCGCCCGGGCCGCAGAGGTCGATTTCACGATGTCCGATATCGACCGGCTGTCGCGCAAAATACCCGTGCTCTGCAAAGTCGCTCCCAGCTCCTCCTATCACCTCGAAGACGTGAACCGTGCAGGCGGGATTATGGCGATCATGGGAGAACTGGAACGCGCCGGATTAATCGATTCGACCGTAGGACGGGTGGATGCGCCCAACCTGAAGAGCGTCCTGGATGCCTATGACGTTGTCCGGCCGACGGCAACGGAAGAAGCCCGCAGGCTATACCTGAGCGCGCCGGGCGCAAAAGGAAGAAATCTGGAGCTTGCGTCCCAGGAAACCTACTACCCGGAACTGGATACGGATCGCGAATCCGGTTGCATCCGGGACATGGACCACTGTTATTTCAAGGACGGCGGTCTGGCGGTTCTGTTCGGAAATATTGCGCGGAACGGATGCATCGTCAAAACCGCCGGAGTGGACGAGTCCATATTTCATTTTACAGGAAGTGCCATGGTGTACGATTCGCAGGATGCCGCCTGTGACGGGATACTGTCCGGAGAAGTGAAATCGGGGGAAATTGTCATTATCCGCTACGAAGGACCCAAAGGGGGCCCCGGCATGCAGGAGATGCTCTATCCGACATCCTATATCAAGTCGATGCGTCTCGGCAAAGAGTGCGCCCTGATCACGGACGGGAGGTTTTCGGGCGGTTCCTCGGGGCTGTCGATCGGTCATGTGTCGCCGGAAGCCGCTTCAGGAGGCGCCATCGGGCTGCCC
>CAZPHK010000130.1:0-13668 GCA_964586015.1 uncultured Acidobacteriota bacterium
CGCAGGCGGCTCAGATTCTGGGGATAGACCGTGTTTCTCTTTATCGTAAATTAAAAAAGCTGGAATTTGATGAATGATTGTTACATTTTGCAACTTTTACTGTTGCATAATGTAACAATCCTTTCTCTTCATGGGTTAACCCCCGTTAGAAATGCAGGTTAAAATCAATTCATAACCAGCATACTCCACATTTTTCCGTAACTTCCGGCTTGCTGTCTTTACGCCATATTGGAGTCCTGGTTTTTGTATAAATCCATCAGTATGTTGCATTATGCAACATAGCTTTAAAACCGCTAAAACTGTATCCAATTCAATTATAAAGACTTAAGTATTTTTCTTCTCTGGCATCCATCTTGCCTCTCTTCATTAATAAATAATTCTGGACGAACGGCTGATGACCAAGCAGAAAGAAGTCCTGGTTCTATTTGAAGACGGCATCATAAGGGAAGAAAGCGTTCTGTATTCCATCGAACTGGCGCGCAGATTGGAACTTCCAGTTTCGCTGCTCATGCTGGTTTCCGATGAGACTCAAATATTTCGTGCGGACGAAACACTGATCAATGAATCGATAAAGCCTATCGAGCAGGCCGGGATCGAAGTTTTTAAAGAGATCCGTACCGGCGACAAGACCGCGGAACTTCTTAAATACCTGGCTGCCAATTCGAGCCCTGCGGCAATCGTATGGGGCAGCGATAAAGAAATGGTCGGCAAGCTGGGAGCGGGGAAATCACACTACTGGCTTCACAGGCTGACCGGAATGCTCCCGTGCTCCATTGTGTGGCCCGTCTCAAAAAATAAGGGCATAAATAAAAAGTGACGGAAGGATAAACACAAATGCAAATTATATGCATCTCCCGAGGCAGTTTCGGCTACGGCAACGAACTGGCCGAAAAACTCGCTTCCAAGCTGGGATATGAGTGCATCGCCCGTGAAAATCTAACGGATTCGGCAACGGATGAAGGCATCCCCGTCGGAAAGATAGAAGCGACAATTCTCAAACGGAGACCTATCTCCGAAGCTTTGGCCGTCCAGGTGGAACTAATGAAGGCTTTCATTTCCGCCAGGATCTGCGAACGGGCTTTGGAGAAGGAAGTGGTCTATCACGGAAGGACCGGTCACCTGGTATTGCCCGGGATCAGTCATGTTTTGCGGATTCGGGCCATAGCAAATGCTGAAGAACGCATTAATATGACCCTCCGGCGAATGCCGAGTTTATCAAGGGATAAGGCCAAGCTGTACAACGATCAGGTGGATGAAGACCGCCGTCGCTGGGTCCGTACCCTGTACAACGTCGACTGGGAGGATCCCTCCCTATATGACATTACAATCAATTCTTTGAATATGACCGTGAATAATTCCGCTTCCGCGCTGGTGTCGGTCGCGCAGCTTCCGGATTTCCAGGAGACGCCCGCTTCGCGACAGGCGTTAAAGGATACGTTTCTGGCAGCCCGGTGCCGTCTGGCTATAGGAAAAGACGAGCGGACCCGTGACGTCAATGTCACGGTGAAGGCGGATCACGGGAATGTCGCCGTCACTTACCTTCCCAGGCAATCAAAAGAGGCGGCTGCCATCCCGGAGGTTCTGGAAAAAATCAGCGACATCCATTCGATCGTCTGCACGGTCGCTACTACCAATATTCTCTACATACAGGAGAATTTCGATTCTGAAGCGCCTTCACTGGACCAGGTCATTCAGGTGGCGGAAAAATGGAATGCGTCCATTGAATTGATCCGGTTGACGGAGCGCACCGGAGAGAAACCCGCATTAGCCGAACCTCCCGCAAAAATGGAAGCCTCGGACCGTGCAACCGATGGAGGAATACTGGATGATACGCCGACGATATTCCCTGAGGAAGATTCCGGGGGAGTCGCAAAGACTTTTGACAGGCTCATCCAGGTCGGACGGGCAAATACGGTCAGAACGATCGCCGGGGGAACCCAGGAACTGATTTCCAGCCTGAACCGCGCGGAAAAAAACAGCCTGGTTGTCGTTGGAAACGTTTTCCTCTCCCGGGAGGCTTCGGTGCAGAAGCGAATGAGACGCGACCTCATCAGTTTTCTCTCCGACCATCTGAAGGTTCCCATCATAAGCACCGAAGATCTCAAGAGCCATTACCTTTTCGGTCCGAAGCAGTGGCTTCACATGGCTGCTTATGGCGTCGCCACCGCGTTTATTTATCTGGCGGTTTTCACGAACCAGGAATCCATCCTGACATTTTTAACGAGGCCAGGAACCGGGCGCCGGGTGCTGGCCGCGACTATCGTCGCCCTTTTTGTCCCTATGGCGGCCTGGGCCTACGGAAGTTTTACCCGCTTTGTGTTGAAGCTCATAAAACTGGAATAGCTGAAAAACGCCCAATTTAGCCAAATAGTGTCTGCTGATATCGAGGGGAAGAAAAAAGACATGAATGAAATATTCGGGAATCAATTTATAGAAATGACCTGGTCCATAGCCCTCCAGGTTACATTCCTTGGATTTGTAGGCGGGATGCTGAGCGGATTCATCGGGTCCGGCGGCGCCTTTTTCATGACTCCAGGCATGATGAATCTCGGCGTGCTCGGGAACGTAGCCGTTGCCAGCAACATTACCCACAAATTCGGAAAGGCTCTGATCGGTTCGAAAAAGCACGCGGAACTGGGCAATGTCGACAAAAAACTCTCCATTTTCATGGCCATAACAGGCGCCATAGGAATTCAGCTCGCCGCGTGGCTTATGGATCTGATGTCGGGAGGGGGCGATTCCCATGAAGGCGGAGCCGGCGTCGACCTTTATATCAGTATCGTGTTTGTCGTCGTGCTCTCGATAGTCTCACTGTCCATGCTGAAGGATATTGTGAGCACCCGCAAGGGGAACGGGAGCGGGCCCTCCACGAGGATTGTGGATTTTCTGAGCAAATTCAACCTCCACCCCATAATCCACTTCCAGGTGGCCGACGTCAGAGTCTCCCTCTGGGTTGTCCTGATTTGCGGACTGGCGACGGGATACCTGGCCGGAACAATCGGCGTGGGAGGATTCATCGGCGTCCCCGCGATGATTTATGTTTTCGGGATCTCCGCTTCGGTGGCGGCCGGGAGCGAACTGTTCCTCGCGCAGTTCAACGGGGCATTCGGGGCGCTGACTTATGCCTTTAAAGGAATGGTGGACATACGGCTGGTGCTGCTTCTGTTTTCCGGTTCGCTTTTCGGGATCTACATCGGCGCCTACGGTACAAAGGTCGTAAAAGAAGTATTCATTCGTATGGTAACGGCCCTGATCATTCTTTTATGCGTATTAAGCAGGCTGGTCAACATTCCTTCCTACCTGCAGGAGCTCGGATATCTCAATTTCGATCCTTCCTATAATTCCGGTTTCGAATTAGCGAGTAAGATTCTCCTTTATGCGAGCGGCATAACGGGGGGGGCCCTGATACTCATTTTCGTACTGAAAGCATTTTTCCAGCGCAGAAAGATCCAGACGAGTCTGACCACCGGTGTTACGCCCCAGCGTTCCGAATCTCCGGCGCAATCTTCCGTTTAAGGAGAAAGCAACTCATGGCGGATATCCTTGAAAAGCTGAGCGGCAATGTTCGAATCAGAAATGCACGGTCGGATCTTCATCTGGATTTCCTGCGATTCCGGAAATTTCTCGAAAGTATGAAGGAAATTATCAATATCATCGAAGACGGGAAGGACAAGCTTCAGGAGGAATACATTTTCGACGGACATTATGTGCTTTCGTTGGTGGACGGCGTTCTGGAGAATGCCGCCATGATGGCATTCGACGCATCCGTTCTGGCTCCATCCGCCGGCAGGGAGATATACCGCCGGCTGGACGCGTATAGGAAATTTGCACAGGAGGAGTTCCTGCAGTCCCCCGGCGTGCGGACCGAGATATTTCCCATGTCGTCTTTGTTTCGAAATAAAGATCCGGAAATGCTGCTGTTGTCCGCGGCTCTGAATTGGTTTACCGGCCCCATGGCAGGGGACCAGCCCGCCGTCAAGGATTTTATTCGATATGTTTCCGATACCGTGATCGGCAATTGCAGGAAAAATGAACTTATTCAGAAAATGGGTGCATCGGCGGGAACGGTGAAATTAAGCGGGGATGTTTCTCTACGTACGGTTAATGTCAATGAGACTTCAAGGAAGGACAGACGGGGCCCTGTTTCTCCCGGAGACATTCCATGCCGGCCTTTCGGCCTGATGGTTCTGGGATTTCTGGAAAGGCCCGTTTCGGAGAGATCCCCGAAGGGAGAACCGGATATCCATCGGTGGATGATCTTCGATGAAGACGATATCAGCATGCGATTACGGTCCAATAACAGGAAAATCCATCTTGAGGCGGCGTTTTCCGGAGACGTTGCATCCGATTATATTTTTATATATTCCCGGAAATCCTTCGACCTGAAGCATAAGCTTCCCGAGGGTTTTCGGGTGGAAGAAACCGGGCAGGGGGCTTTAGCCTGGGCTTACGATGTTCCAACCGACAACCTTGAAAAGAAGCTCGTTCAATTGGGATCCAGTCTGCTTTTCTGAGCCGGGATGCATGTCGGTTTACAGCCCGCGTTTCCCGCTGCGAAACCCCGCGAAAAATACGGGGTAGATAAGGAAAATATCCTATGAAGAGGAACTTACGCATCATGGTTATCGACGATGAAAATATCGTCGGGAAAAGACTGAAACCGGCTTTAGAGAAAAACGGAGATGTGGTCGAGACCTTCACGGATGCCCGAAAGGCGCTGGAGCGTTTCAGCGAACAGGAATTCGATATCGTTGTATCGGACATCCGTATGGACGATATTGACGGGCTTGAAGTTCTGGAGCAGGTGCTGGCGCGTTCCGAAAAAACCAAGGTTATTATCATTACAGGGTACGCTACCGTTGAGGTCGCTCAGGAGGCATTGGTCAAGGGAGCCTTTGATTTTATCGCGAAGCCTTTCAAGCCCAATGATCTCAGGACGATTATCGACAAGGCCGCAAAAGAGCTCGGCAAGTAAAATCGACGGAAAGGGGGCCTGCCCATGGCCGGCAAACCGAAGGCCAAGGAAAACGATTACGATTGGAGATTCAGGTATCGCTATGAGACTCTGCGGGCGATCCTCAATCGGAACGGCCGGGCTCTGCAGATTCTTTCCGATCTGGAAGCGGATCTCAATCATCTGACTTTTTCAGATCTTGAGGTGCACCGCTCCGTCGGTCGCTTATTCAATGAAACCTATCTGATGGCTCAGGAACTCGATATCCTGAGCCATGGGCGGTATTCCGCGTTGTTCCGGGTGCTCGACAGGATCCGGAGGGGCGTGGAAAGGGGGAAGCAGGATGCTACTGGACGAATGGAGCGGCCCCTTGCGGTTCGTTTGAATGACGAGGATGCCCTGGATTCCGAGCTGGTTGGAGGGAAAGCGGCCGGTCTCTCATCGCTGTACCACAATTTCCCCGGCCGTGTTCCGGAGGGTTTCATCCTCACCACAGGCGCATACGATCGGTTCCTGAAACACGGAAAGCTTTTCGAACAGATACGGCTGCTGCTGAAGAACCTTGAGTTTACTTCGGATCGGGACCGTTTCCGCCGCCGGACCGAAGCGATCAGGGAAGCTATTATTTCCGCCGAACTGCCGGCATCCATCCCGGAGGTAATCCATAAACATGCCGCATGCAGCGGCGTCACTGATTCGGCCTTATGGGCGGTAAGATCCAGCGCCGTAAGCGAAGACGGAAGGTTTTCTTTCGCCGGACAGTTCGACAGTCTATTGAATGTTCCTCTGGAGAATCTCCCGCAGGCCTATAAGGAAGTGGTCGCCGGCAAGTTCTCCGAACGTGCGATCTTATACCGGGTGAATTGCGGTTTCAGGGAGGTGGATACCCCCATGGCGGTTCTGTTTATGCCGATGGTCGATCCACAGGCGGCCGGCGTCGTCTATACATCCGATCCCGTGAAGCCGGATTCCGATACCATGGTGATCCATTGCGTGAAGGGTCTGGGCGAAACGGTGGTGAAGGGCATCGGAGTGCCGGACAGTATCGCACTGTCGCGCCGGGCCCGTCCGGAAATCCTGGACGTGCGCTCCTCGGAGGCTCCCGTCGAGCATCTGGAGTACATGTCGCGGGAAAAAATGTCGGAAATCGGAGCGACGGCGTGGAAGGCCTCGGTTGTATTCGGCTACGACCTGGATATCGAATGGGCCATGGATAAGGAGGGGGAAATCCGCCTGCTCCAGGCCCGAAGGGTGATTCCTGCCAGTCCGGGAAAAATCAGGGAGGTAAAATCCAGGAAGGGCGAGCTGTTTATTGCCAAAGGAACTTCTATCTTCCCGGGCCGTGCCGAAGGCCCGGTCGCGGTTCGCTCGAAGGACAATCCGGACCCCATCCCCAGGGGAGCGGTTCTGATAGCCGTTCAACCGACTCCGGAACTGGCCCCACTGCTGCCCAATGCGGCAGCCGTCATTGCCGCGGAGGGAAGCCCGGTGGGTCACCTCGCGACGCTTTTGAGGGAATTCGCCGTTCCTTCTCTATTCCAGGCCGGCGGCGGAATCATGGATCTTCATGAGGGCAATGTTATAAGCGTCGACGCCTCAATGCGGAAAATCTATCGGGGTTCCCGATGGCCGGGGATGAAGGAGCGCGTCCTTTCAAGGCTGGCATCCGCCGGGAAACGGGAAGAGACGGGACCGCTCTTTCAGTCGGTACTGTCCCTGAACCTCGTGGATCCTTTCGGGCCCGGCTTCAAACCCGGGGCATGCCGTTCCGTTCATGACGTCATACGGTTCATCCATGAAATGGCCGTACGGTCCATGTTCCGGTTCGGCGACGAACACTCTGGTTTTCTGAACCGAAAAACACGGAAGCTTCAATCCGATATTCCCATGCCGATTTATGTGTTGGCGCTGGAGCAGGAGCTGAATGCCGGAGAAAAGACCGTCGACCCGGGATTCATTTCCAGCACGCCGTTCAAGGCTTTCTGGAAAGGATTTTCGGACAGCCGGCTTGCCTGGCCGGATCGCTGGGGACAAGCCCATTCGGCAATTTCCAGGGATCTTCAGGATCAGGTGTTCGGCGGCGCCAAAGGGCCGCGTAGGAGAAACGATCCCAATTATCTGATCTACGCCGGGGATTATATGAACTTCAACGCCCGGTTCGCCTATCACTATGCCATGGTCGATTCGCTCCTTGGGTCGGGAGACCGGAACAACTATATCCAGCTTCGTTTCCACAGCGGCGGAGGGAGCGATGTGAAAAGAAAGCGCCGGGCGAGCTTTATCGAAAGAGTCCTGAGGGAGTGCCGGTTCGGCGTGACTTTGGAAGGGGATCTGATTACGGCGTGGTTCCGCAATTATCCGGCCGAAGATACACGGCAGGCCCTTGCCCTGCTCGGCCGTCTTCTGGTCTGTTCAAGGCAGCTGGACATGTTGATGCATATGGACAGTGACGTTAAAATGTTCGCGGATCAATTTCTGGCAGGGAAGTTTCAGGCATTCTCGTAGAATAAACCCGCATTCTCCACAGGGTTTCGTAACGAGGCGATGCAGAGGGTCGTGGATACAAGGTGCGCGATTGAGGGCTCCGCAGACATGGTCCTCTGTGCCGCCGCAGTAGAAAGCTTGTGAGTAACGCGGATTAAACCAGCGCGGGGATTCACGATGGCAATGTACCGTTGTCGCAGATCGCCGGCAAGGGACGGTTTATAATGAACACGATGCCCGAAGATGCTCCCGTTCAGTCCGATGACCTTCAGTTTTCCCATCATGGCCTGGACAAAGAATATGTGGAGGATATCGCCCTCAAATCCCGCCCGATCATAAGCATCCGGTTCCGACTCTTCCTCGCTTTTCTGGTGATCTTTGCATTCTCCATGATTGTGGCTTTGTGGTCCATTTACGCGCTTTCGGAGATACAGGTAAAAATCCGTTTCCTGGAGGCGGCCGGCAACTATCTTACCGAGATACAGCAGGCCCGCCGCTTTGAAAAGAATTTCCTTCTCTACGGCACGAACCTGGAGGACTCCCTCGAACACCTTCAGACTGCTGAAGATATTCTTCAAAAAAACAAGGATACGATTGAAAAAATTCTGGGACGCAATTCCGTCCAGGGAATGTCCCTTCAGTTGAACAACTACCATAAGGTGCTGGAGAAGGTCGGTGAAGCCGGCGACACGGACGAACGGAACCGGTATGAGCCGGAATTGCGCGAGTATGGAGGGCAGCTGGTTTCCGACGCCACTAATTTTGTTGAGAAGGAGCGGGAAGCGGTTGAAGGCGCGCTGTCGCTCTCCCGCCGCGTGCCCTTCTACTTCCTGGGAATCCTGATGGTGTTGATTATTGTCATCACGTCGTTCCTTGTGAAGAACATACTTTCGACATTGAACCGTTTTCTGGAATACACCAACCGAATCGGCGAGGGGGATTTTTCTCCCATATTGCCGAAGAGGAAATACCGGGATGAGTTTTCCCAGCTCGGGCTTGCCTTCAATCATATGATCCGTGAATTGGACAAGCGCCATAAGATCCTGATCGAGTCCCACAAGCTGCGCGCCGTCGGGACATTGGTGGCCGGCGTCGCGCATGAGCTGAACAATCCTTTGAATAACACCATGCTGACGGCAAGCCTTCTCGAGGAAGATTACGAGCGGTTGCCGGATGAAGAAAAACTGGAAATGGTTCAGGACATAATCAAGGAAACGGAAAGGTCAAGGATTATCGTTCGGAACCTGCTCGACTTTGCCAGGGCGAGCGAATACAGGATTGTTGCCATGGACCTGGAAAATCTTCTGGAGAACTCCATACGTCTTGTCCATAACCGGGTTAAACTGGCCAAGATTGACCTGGAGATGAAACTGACTCCCGATTTGCCTCCCGTTCACGGCGACGAACAGGCATTGCAGCAGGTGTTTATAAACCTTATTCTCAACGCGGTGGACGCGCTTCCTCCCAGAGGCAAAATTACCGTTACCGATTCGAAGAGCAGTCAGGCGGGATTTATAGAGATCAAAGTATCCGACAACGGCTCCGGCATCCCGGAGCATATTCTGCCCCGCATCTTTGATCCGTTTTTCACGACCAAAGTCAAGGAGAAGGGGACGGGGCTGGGATTGTCGGTTTCTCAGGGAATCATTCATCGCCTGGGAGGGAATATCACTGTGGAGAGCCATATCGGTCGAGGAACGACTTTTACGGTGCTTCTGCCTACAACCGCGGTTCCTTCTTCCGTTTCAGCCGCTTCGGAACCCTGAAACCGGTCAAAGATCAAAATCAAACGTCGAAAGCAATTGGATTATTTGCAGGCGGCTGCTGATTGGAGAGTTCAGAGGGCGAACACAAGGTTCGCCTGACAAGAAGGGTCGCGCAGGATTCTGAGTCATCGATCAACGATATTTCTGGATTAAAGCAGAGAAGGGCGAACACAAGGTTCGCCCCTACGGTCAACATTAGAACAATTAAGACTGGAAAAATTTTTTTCGGAGCGGCGGGCTTGCGCTTTTAATAAAAAAACTGATATATGTAAAGGACTGTCTTTCAATTTTGGTGTATAGGAACAGACCTTCGCGCACTTCCCGGGGTCGGTACGGGGCTGTGAAATTTGGTCACGGCATCGGATATTAATGGGGGAATTATGTTTAAAATAACTGTCGCCGGTGCGTTTCTGTGCTGTATTTTTTCTATTAATTCCATGGCCGTAGAGTGCCGCCGGGCGGATCTCCAGGAAAAGGTGGATGCATACCTGGATGCGCTGAAGGAAGGAGATGCGTCCCGAATGCCCCTGGCTGCCGGGGCAAAGTATATTGAGAACCGAAAGGAAGTCCCGTTCGGCGCGGGGGCCTGGATAAATCCCGTAAAAATTGATTTCCATCGCAGCCTGCTTGACGTTGAAGCCTGCGAGACCTATACGGAGATCATCAGCGCAACCGGCAGCCACCAGTATGTTATGGGTACGCGACTGAAAATCGCCGGCGATAAAATCATGGAGGTTGAAGCGCTTGTTACGGACCGGGACGACTGGCTCTTCAATGCCGACAATTACCTGAAATACTCCTCACGGGAGACGTGGGATATCCTGCCGGTCGGGAAGCGCAGCGACCGCCAGACCTTGATTAAGGCCGCCAATGCCTACTTCGATGTTTTTAAAGACCCCTCCGGCGCCAACGAAGTGCCCTGGAATATTCCCTGCGCCCGCCTTGAAGGAGGCATGTACACGAATCCCGACAATAAACCCGACGCTTCCTGCACGGGAGGCCCTCCCCTCGAAGGCAGCGTCGACATCACCAACCGGCGCTTCATCGTGGATACCGATATGGGAACGGTAGTCGGCCTGGCGAATTTCGGGGACGAAAACGGCTGGCCCGATTCCCATATCTTCCGGCTGGAAGGGGGGAAGGTTCGATACGTTCACACGCTGACCGTTTGTCCCAACGGCTGCGAACTTCCTTCCCCTAACGATGCGCCGTAAATTGATGTAACTATTCCCCCCACCTCATTTCTTCAGCGGGATTCCGCGGCTTCGCTTGCACGAAACCTCGTAAGAAACGCGAACCGGCCTTCAAGTCCTGTGAGAACCGTAATAAGATCCCGTGGTTTGTATATGTATAAGGCGGATAAGGAGTTTTATATAAACAATATACTCAAGATAAAAAAATGTATAATTATATTATAAGCACTTTTTTTTCAACAGTTTATATATGTATAATTAAATTTTGTCTATAGTATAAAATGATGTATAAAATCATGAAAGTCAATTTCGTCTGCATCCAGGCCGAATTGATAGATAAAATGGCTGGCCATCCAGGCCGAGACGATGGCCTGCAGATAGTTTTGAGGCACGCGCTGAATAATTTTCTTTAAGCCGACCAGCTGAACCAGCGACGGAGGACAATGTTTTTCAATCACGGCCCTGAATGTCCCGGCGTCTTTCCACAAATCGGACTCCCGTATGGAATCCGAAACCGTGTTGATCCTGTTGCTCAGACGGTCCGTCAGTATGGAAAGCGGAGTTTTTGATTTTCCGTGTTCGCTCCACAATACTTCGAATTCCAGCCTGGCGTTATGACGAATCCTGTCCAGAACATCTTTTACGTATCGAACGCGGAAGGCAGGTACTTTCCTGTTGTGCACGCACAGGTGTTCCTCGTACTCCCTGTCCGTCATCGCCAGGGATGCCAGAACCTCCAGAGATGATGATGTGACCCCGCCCTTGTTCGCGGAGGCATCCTTGAAGATCAGAACGCCCTTCGATTCCAGAGCCAGTCTTGCCTGCTGGGTCAGAAACAGGTTCGCCCCTTCTACGATGTATTTGAACCGGGGAGCGCCGTTGTCGTCCAGAAGCTGTTTCCAGTTTTGTATGTTTATGGAATTGGGCCGCCCGCCGCAGGGGACGAACAGGTCCGCCTTCAACATGGGATGCAGGTGAAAGGTATTGCGAAATTCCAACCCGTCCTTGATCTGTGTGCCGTCCGGAAGAGCAACATCCGTATCGTTGACATGTACCAGAAATCCCCGCGGTCCAAGCTTTGTTTTATGGAAGTTTTCTATCATCCGCCGCTTCCGGGCCAGTTTCTTCAGTTCGCGCCGGTCCAGTCCGTCCGGATCGAAAAGAACGCCGCTTCCGTCGATGACACACGTGGTCCTGTCCCTGGAAATCAGGATTTCATTGCTGCCCAGATCTCCGTCCGGTCCCCCGGTCTGCACTTTAAGGATATTTTTTTCATGGAGCCCTAATTTTCGTAAGATTCCAAGGACATACTCGTGGACGGAATTGGTTGTCATGCCGTAGACATCGTGGGGAATACCGCCTTCAGGAAGGTTCTTGCCCGTGGAAAAGGATTTCCAGAACTTGTATTCCCTTTCCCGGGCGCGCCGGGAGGCATAGCTCATCAGATCGGCGGTACCCTCGTCCGGGCCGAGGAACAGTATCTCTTCTTTGCCGTAATAATCCTTTACGGATTCGTGGGGCTGGATTACATCGAGCAGTCCATCTACATATTTCTGAAACGCTTCATGTTCCTTGTCCTGATATTCCAGATTCAACAGGATTGTTCCTTTAGATCCGCCTTCGGGTATGTCCTTGTTTTTTTTCTGCTGCGTGAGAGCCAGGTTGTAATTTTCATCAAATATGGAATCGGAATTCTTGTCGTAATTTTCGGCATCCCTGGATCGGACGATTCGAATGCCGCCGCGGGCAATATCCCTGAAACGGACGTGGAAGCCGCGGAGCTCTTTCGCGAGAATCATGAAAACGCCGTGGGGCTTTTCTTTGTATTCAATCGGGTCCAGAAAAAGACCCGCGTCGAGGCGAAACGACAGGGAGGTTTTGTCGCGTTTATAGAAATTTGTCTTCTGGACAACTTTATTGAAAAGGTGGAAAAACTCCAGAACCGCCCGGTCAATATCGTTGGAAGCGTCGTCGAAATTCGGAGCGTCCTGCGCTTTGGCGCTCCGAATGCCGGGATTGAAGCGATTTTCAAAGTGGGCATACAGTTTCTTAATTGCTTCCGGATTCTTGTAGATGGTCTTGATGATTCTCGACTCCGTGTAGGAGTCTTTTACCAGCCGGGTCCGCAGAGTGCTCAGGATGTCCACAAGGTCCGGACGGTCCTTGAGCTCTTCCCAGAGGGCCATGTATTCGATGTTGAAGCTGCTCAAAAATTGATGGGTGAATTTCCATGCGCTCCGAGCATAGAACACTTCATGGAGCGACAGAATATGTCTTCGAATGAGCGGCGACAGCTCGGTTTCGGGATTCACGTAAGCCAGGCTGATATCGGTAAGGATATTGTCTATGTGCGGCCGCGTCGAAGCCGCGTCCAGGTACACGGAAATAATCAGTCTTCCGTTGGAAAACGGTTCGGCGTATTTGTGGATGCTTACAAGCCCGTAGAAATTGATGATGTCAGAGATGCCGGACATGATGCGGTAGGCTCCCGACTGCGGAACCGAAATCATTATTCGTATTTCTTCGCGGACCTTGTCGGTAACATAGAAATAAGGTTTGTTCCAGGTTATGGATTCCTTCAATACCTTCTGGTACCGGTTGCGGGCTTCCCGCGTTGTCACGTCCAGGAACTGCCTGGCGGCCACCTTGTTGATGTTGGTTTCTTCCGCCGGCGCCTGGGGCATTTTGTAAACCGGCCTCGCAACAAAGTAACTTCTGAAATGGGACTGGAGATCGATTCCCGGCGTGCGATAGCTCTGCAGCCTGTAGGAAGGGAAAAGAGTCTCCATTCTCCTTTCTATTTCCACCGCTTTCTCATGCTCGTCGTTCACCAGGTACAGGGCGCTGTCCGGCTGCTCGCTGACGAAGTCCACGTCCAGACGGCTGCTGCCTCGATTCATGGCAATGACCTCGGCGGCCAGAATGGACTCTATGTGGTTGGCAATCGTTTCCGCCGGCGTGGTCAAAAAATAATAGCGGACCATGCCGATCTTGCAGAAAAAGGTATACAGCCCCTTCTGTATTCGTTCCCTGCAGAAAATCTTGTTCCGTTGAATACGGTCCTCGATTTTCTTCACTGTTTCCACGGATAAGCCTGTTTTCTCGGACGCTTCCTGGTAAAAGTCCATGTGTGTCTTCTCCCTGACGGGGCGCTCCGGCGCCTGTAAGCAAGGTTTGTTAGATTCTAATGTGTACGCCCTTCCGAAACAAACAGTAAAAAACGGGGACATAATACTTAATTCCATGGAATTAAGTATTATGTCCCCGTTTT
>CAZPHK010000131.1:0-13548 GCA_964586015.1 uncultured Acidobacteriota bacterium
AAATCTCGTTGGATGATCTAAGAAATGCTCTCGGAGCTCAAATTGTCTTAGTCAAGAAATATGTTCAACAATTAGAAGGTATTGGTCTCGTTGAGTTCAATGAATTTGGGAAAATCTGTGTTACTCAAATTAATGAAGAATAAATTCACTTTTCTATTCCTTTTTTCTATTTTTACCATTTCTGATTAATTCTTAATCTATTTAAGAATGTGAGTAAAAAAATAAGAGAAAAAAATAAAATAGAATCTAAAATGCATACTATATTTTTGCTAATTCTTTATACAAATCAGGAAGAGCTTTTAAAAATTTTCCATCAGGAATTTTATCCAAAATTTCTGCCGCAATCTTTTTGAGTATCTCTCTGTATTTAGTAGGTTTCTCATCACGTCTTAGTAAAAGAGCGACAACATAATTCTCTACAGAAATGAAGTCATCACCTACACCAGAAAAGAATGAAACTACTTTATTATTTTTCAGACTAATGCTTGCAAAACCTGGCTTTAACGATTGATATCTATGGGATGAATAAACTTGCGTAAGTAAATTATTTGTGATCTTTAAGCTATCTGGATAAAAGCCTTCGTTTATTGGACCAATTTCATTGTCCCATCTAATTATTAGTATTCCTAAGGGCATGCGGTTTTCCTTTTTTACGTATTAATTGTCTTGGTTAAAAAGAGGATATTTATAATTTTTTTACCTTCTAACCACAATTGATTAATATACTGTAGTCAACTAGTCAATAAAAATTTATACAAACAATCTAAATTCTTTTCAAAAATCCCTTTCTTAACCGTTCTCCGGGAATTCGCCGCACATGGGTGCTGGCCTCGACCGTACCGCTGTTCATCGATGTCCTGCTGCCCGTCGCCGGCCTCTGGACGGGATCCGCCGCCAGCCGCTTCTTGACCGGCCTGCTGTTTGGAACTATGCTCTCTGGACTTCTTTTTCAGGGAATCGTAGAGCTATTGGCGAACCCGCAACAGCGGCTGCATCTCCAGGGAGGCGTCAAATGAAAATGGAAAACACGTGGAAGCCCGCAGTTATCGGAGGAGTTCTCCTGGGCGTTCTGTCTTCCCTGCCTTTACTCAACTGTGCCTGCTGCTTCTGGATTATAGGCGGCGGCTTCCTGGCGGCCTACCTCTACGTCAGGGAATCCCCGCTTGTCGTAACATTGGGGCAGGGAGTCACTCTGGGATTCCTGGCGGGGGTTGTCGGAACCGTCCTTATCGCACTTTTTTCCATACCGTTGATCCTGATGTCGCCCGAAGGAACCAAGGAAATCGCCGAACAGATCCAGCAGGTAATGGACCAGATCCCGGGATTTCCGGCCGAAAGCCGGGAATCCATTACCGAACTCATTTCCAACGAGGGATCTCTGAAGATCGTTTTCATTGTTTCGATTTTCATCCAACTGGCCGTCAACTGCCTCTTGGCCATGCTTGGGGGCGCACTCGGTGTCGCCATCTTCGAGAAGCGGAAACCCGGAGACTCTTCTTTGCAAAAACCCGACATACTGCCGCCGCCGCCCGCGGAGTAAGCCCGCTGTTCCTGCGGATATATGAAAGGAAATGTATCATTGCTGAAAACGGTTCAGGCTTTCGGCGCAGGTACAATCGTTACGTTTCTGGGAGGGATCCAGTCTTCCGGTTCGATCTGAATTGTCGTGTGGCCTATCCTGTATTTCTCCCGCATTAAACGGCTTAATTCGCTCAATACGGCGCCCGCGTCTTCGCCGTCTCTCAGAACCGCATGACAACTCATGGCGGCCATCCGGGTCGAAATCGACCAGACGTGCAGGTCGTGAACCGAAATCACACCCCGAACGCTTCCCAGGTCTTTCAGGATTTCGGATATATTCAGATGCCGCGGGGTTGCCTCCAGAAGGATATCCGCGCTTTCGCTCACAAGTTTCCACGAGCTGAACAACACGAGTGCTCCTACGACAATGGATACGACGGTATCGGCAAGATACCATTGCTGCAGCCATATAAGAAAGCCGGCAAGAATGGCTCCCAGAGACCCGATTGTATCCATCAGCACATGCAGGAAAGCGCCGCGCAGATTCAGGCTTTCGTTCCGGCTCCGAAACAGCAGGGCCGCCGTCACGAGATTTGCCAACAAGCCTGTTGCGGCGACTATCAGCATTGGGATGCTTTTGATTTCCGGAGGCTCCAGAAGGCGCTGATAGGCCTCGTAGAAAATATAAAATCCTATGAGCACGAGGAATATGCCGTTGGCAAGCGCCGCCAGTATTTCCGCCCTCAGGTAGCCGTAGGTCTTTTCATGAGTGGCCGGGCGTGCGGCTATCGTCAGTGCAAAAAGGCTCAGTCCGAGTGCGCCCAGGTCGGTCAGCATATGAGCGGCATCGGCGATCAAGGCCAGGCTGTTGGAGTATATCCCGCCGGCCAGTTCTATAACAAACCAGCTCCCCGTAATTGCAATAGCCTGGACAAGCCGTTTTTTCCCGCTCTGCTCCCCACGGGAATGAGAATGATTAGGACCCATAAACCACCCGGTTAATATCCGCTATATATTCAACCGACTATGTAATGCAATAACACAAAAATATCTTAATTTAAACGTTTGAACGTATGAAGGTACTAACGTACTAAAGTGCTGACGTGACCAGTCTTCGTTGCAGTGATTCGATATATGATGAATGAATGGTAACGGCCTCTGGGCCTTGGAATGCCTGGAAAATAAAAATACAATCATGGTACAGCTATCAATGATGGAAGGATGGAGTTGATGTTTAGAGGGATTTGTTATTGTCTTTCTTGAAACAGGACTTACCATAAAGCTTTTGGAGAATAAAAATGTCGTCCTGTTTGGAAGAAAGATGAGTGCTGCTCCTTCGCTGATATACGATCCCGGCCTGGAGCCTTACTGTGTTCGCGCCGTTCTGATCCGGGGCATGGGTATGCCCGGATGCCCGAAGACCGTTTCGGCGCCTGCATTCCTGACCGAACTCCTGGCGCGAGTGCGCGCTTCGGGGGAAGGATTCCTGCGCCCGGAACGCAAGGCAGCGGTAAGAAACATGCTCCGCTTCGGATCCTATAAGCCGTCCGGACGCGGCAAGCCGTCGAGCGAATACCTGCTGGCATCGGCGCTGCAGGGCGACTTCCCTCTCGTCAACGGCCCCGTGGATGTAAACAACGCGATCAGCCTGGAGTGCGGTTATCCCGCCAGTATTTTCGACATGGAGCTTTGCGGAACCCGGCTGATGCTCAGGCGAGGCCGGGCCGGGGAGAACTATGTTTTCAATCCTTCGGGCCAGATCATCGACCTTAAGGATCTGCTTTGTGTCTGCCGCGCCGAAGGAACGGCATGGTTGCCCTGCGGGAATCCCGTCAAGGATGCCATGGCCGCAAAGACCGGGGAATCCACGCGCGACGTTGTTGCCGTCCTCTATGCGCCCGCATTGGAAAACCGCGCGGATCTTGAAGCCGCCGCCGGGCGCTTCGCCACACTTCTGAGTACGGAATGCAGCGCCACAGAGACCGGCTGGTCTATCCCCTAGAGGCCGCGCAAAAATAAGTTTACGTTTCCGTGCTTCGCTTTATTTCCGGAACAGTCTTTCATGCCTCTTTCGGCACACCCAAGTGTATGAAAACATCATGAACGGAGCTCGTAGGGGCGAACCTTGTGTTCGCCCTTTCTCTCGGCGATTGCACTTTTATGTTTGAACCTTCAACGATCTTTTTAGTTTTAACATGTAGCGTTCAACGTTCAACCTGCAACGAGCAGTTTTTAGAGGAGCGAAAGCGGATCCACATCGACGTGGACATTGGCAGTGGAGATTTTGTGCCGGCCCAGACGGGCAAAACAATCCTGCAGCAATGAAGACGCATCAAAACCGGGAGGCGACTTCACTAGAATCTGCACGCGGTAGTTGCCGCGCAGCTTTTCAATAGGGGCGCTCGCGGGCCCCAGTATTACGGGTCTCGATCCTGTTGCTTTCTCGCGGACGTGCTTTTTCAGTAAATCGGCGATGCGATCGGCGGTGCGGCCCGCCCGTGCGGAATCCCTGTCCTCAATCAGGATCTGCACCAGGTTCCTGAAGGGAGGATATCCCATCAGCCTCCTGTACTCGATCTCCTTTTGATAGAAGCCCTCGTAGTCCTGTCCCTGAGAGAATTTCAGAGCGTAGTGATCCGGGTAATAAGACTGCAGAACGACGCGGCCCGGCACCCTTCCCCTTCCGGCTCTGCCTGCCACCTGAATCAGGAGCTGGAAGGTCCGTTCCGCGGAACGGAAATCAGGGAAGGAAAGGCCCGAATCCGCGGATACGACGCCCACCAGGGTTACATCGGGAAAATCGTGGCCTTTGGCCAGCATCTGGGTTCCTACCAGCAGGTCCAGCTTTCTTTCGGCGAAACTGAAGAGCGTTTTCCGGATCGCGCCGCGCCTGCGGGCTATATCCCGGTCGAGGCGGGCGATGCGCGCCTCCGGCAGCAGCGTCCTGAGAATGCTTTCCAGCTGTTCCGTTCCGACTCCGGCATAATGGATATAGGGCCCGCCGCAGTTGGAGCAGGCGGACGGCGCGGGCTTTTCCAGTCCGCAGTAATGGCAGACAATGCTGTTCGTCTGCTGATGATAGGTCATGCTGACGCTGCAGTCGGAACACGCGAAGACATGACCGCAACTCCGGCACAGGAGCGTTCGCGAATACCCCCGACGGTTCAGAAGAACGATCCCCTGCTCCCCGCGCGCCATGCAGCGCTTGAGCTCCTCCTCCAGTGTCTCCGAGATAATGGTGTACCTTCCACGATTCCGGAATTCCTGTCCCATATCCACCACACGGACTTCCGGCATGGGCCGGGACTCGATCCTTTCGGGAAGATTGAAAAACACGGTGCTTCCCGATTGCGAAGACTCGTGGAAGGTTTCGATGGAAGGCGTGGCCGAGCCCATAATCAGTACGCCTCCGGACTGCCGGACGCGGTGCCAGGCCACTTCACGCGCGTGATAGCGGGGCGATTCGTCCTGCTTGTAGGAAGCATCCTGTTCTTCGTCGATTACCGTCAGGCGAAGCTCCTTCAATGGAGCGAAAACGGCGGAGCGGGTTCCGACCACTACGCGCGCCCCTCCCTCGCGAATCCTGTTCCATTGATCGAATCTTTCTCCCGCCGACAAACCGCTGTGCAGCAACGAAACCTGTCCCGGGAACCGCGAAACAACAATCCGGCTGAGAAGGGGGGTCAACCCGATTTCCGGCACCAGAAAGAGCGCCGTGCCTCCCTGCCCGAGAGCCTCCTCGATCAAACGCAGGTACACTTCCGTCTTTCCGCTCCCGGTCACGCCGTGGATAAGACAGCGCGAAGTTTCTCCCGACAGGATCATGCCCGTGATCCGGCTGACCAACTCCCTTTGGGAAGCGGTAAGAACGATTGTATTGCACGACACGCTCTCAGCCAGTTCTACGGGAGTGCGCCGGATTTGCGCCGGGGCGATCTCGACCAGCCCTTTCCGCTCGAGGGCTTTTGCCACACTGTAGGTGCTTTTCGAGGATGCAAGGAATTCCTGCAGGGGAACCGGCTCCGTATAGAGTTCCAGGGCGGAAACCAAATTCTCCTGAACCGGAGTAAGAGATTTGAGGCGTTCCCTGCCGCCGGGAAGCAGCCGGATCCCCAGACGCTCCTTCGTTTTCACCCGCGGCTGCTCCACGTGCATGTCCGCCTCGATCCATCCGGCCGCAATCAGGGCTTCAATCCATGCCCCGGCGCCGCGAACGGAAGACCTCGAGGCCAGTTCCCGCACCGTCAGGGGCTGCTGCTTCATTAATACATCCAGGATGGCGTTTTCCCGGGTGTTGAGCTCTACGGGCCTCAGCCCTCCCGCGAGAAGATTGGCCGCCCTCGGCGTAAGGGATAATTTCCGCGCGCCGGACACCTGGGTGCCGGCGGGGAAAAGCGCCCGGAAAACCTCTCCCGGCGGTGCAAAATAGTAGCGCGCCACCCACAGGGCCGTTTCCACCAGGGACTCCGGAATGGCCGGCTCCGGTTCGAGCAACTCCTGAACCGGACGCAGCCTGATTCCGTCGATCTCTTCCTTTCCCGGTATGCCTACAACATACCCGGTGAGGAGTTTCGAACCGAACGGGACAAGCACACGCATTCCGACGCGTATCCGCTCCCTGAATGCGGCGGGAACCGAATAGGAGAAGGTTTTGCGGACTCCAACAGGTACGGCAATCTCAACAAAATCAGGCATCGTTTCCAGCAATTAAAAATTGAAGATTAAAGATTGAAGATTAAGGCGCCACTTCCGTGGAGTCTATGAATTTTTAACCCATATTTTAACCCGCATTTCTTAAAAGGCTTCTCCGCAACGGGAAAATTCGTTGGAGGATACTTTGGGAGCTGTGAAAGTCAATACCCTCTGCTTTAAATCAGGACAGGGAGGCGATGTAATCGCGTATCTTCTGCATATCCTCCCACACCTTGCGCTTCTCGTTCGGATTTCTCAGAAGATATGCGGGGTGAAACGTGGCTATGAGCTTCGAACCCCGATAATCGACCAGGTGACCGCGCAACCGGGAAATAGCCTCGTTTGTCCGTAGAAGAGTTTTTGCGCTGAATGCTCCCAGGGCGCAAATCACCTTCGGTTTCACCGAGGCGATCTGGCGGAAAAGGAACTGTTCGCACGCAGCGATCTCGTCCGGCTCGGGATTACGGTTTCCGGGCGGCCGGCATTTCAGGATATTGCAGATAAAAACTTCCTCCCGGCGCATGTCGATTGCTTCAATTATTTTAGTCAGCAGTTGCCCCGCGCGGCCTACAAACGGCAATCCCTGCTCATCCTCATCCGCGCCGGGAGCTTCGCCCACGAACATCAGATCCGCATTCGGATTGCCGGCGCCGAAAACGATGTTCTTCCGTGTCGGCGAGAGCTTGCACAGCTTGCAGTTTTTTAGATCGACCCGGATAACCTCGAGGTCCTCGGATACCGCAGAGGTTTGCCACTTGTCCGGAAATAAGGTCGTACCCTGGGACGATGCCGCCGCTGCCGTCGCCGCAGGAGGCGCGACGGATCGGGACTGCGTCTTTCGGGCGCCTGCAACCGGACGCTCGGTTTTTTCAGGAACACGCATCCACTGCACTCCCAGGTCGCTGTACAGTTTCAGATGGTCCCGGATCTGGCCGGCGAGATATTTTTTCCTGTTCATGCACCAAGCTCCAGTTGATCCAGTATAGTATCGTCATTCCTCCAGTTCCGGGCGGTGCGCACCTGAAGGCCGAGGGAGACCTTGCAGTCCAGAAGCCGCTCAAGGTCTTTTCTCGCGGCAATCCCGAGATCGCGCAATTGGGAGGCGCCGGATCCGATGACGATTCCCTGCTGGGACCGTTTCTCAACCAGTATATCCGCCTCTATAACAATCCGGTTCTTTTTCTCCCGATCGCTTTCGTCGAATTTTCGTATCAGCACGGCGCAGGCGTACGGCAGCTCCTCCCGAACCCTTTCCAGAAGCTTCTCCCGTATGAATTCCGCAGCCAGGAATCTTTCGGACCGGTCCGTCACAAAATCGGATTCGTACAGAGGCTCCCCTTCCGGGAGGTAATGGAAAATTTTATCCAAAAGCAGTCCGAGATTTTCGCCCGACAACGCGGAAATCGGAATAATTTCCAGAAAGTCATAAGCGCTGCCGTAATTCTGCATAACCGGCAGAAGCTTGGGCTTCGCGATGCTGTCGATTTTATTGAGCAGCAGCAGAGTTCTCAGTTGTGCTTTCTTTACTGTTTCCAGAACGAAATTCTCGCCGCTGCCGAAACTGATGGTCGCATCCACAACCAGCAGCGCCAGATCCACCGCTTTCAATTCATCATAAACCGTATGGAGCATTCGCCTGTTCATCCGGTACGCCGGTTTGTGAATTCCGGGGGTGTCCACAAAAACAACCTGGCCGCGGTTCTCCGAAGCGATTCCAAGAATGCGATGCCGGGTGGTCTGAGGCCTGGAAGAAACAATGGATATTTTCTGGCCTACAAGGGCGTTGAGGAGCGTGGATTTTCCGGAATTGGGCCGGCCGAGAATAACTGCTGTACCTGATTTCATCATAACTACGGTCCAAGGTCTCAGGTCGAAAGTTCAAGATCGAAAATATGTCGGAAGCCGGGAACAATACGGCTTGTATACGCGGGCTTTTGATCTGAGACCTTAGACTTTCGACCTTCGACCCGTGATTTTAGACCTTCGACTTTCAACTATTATGTCCAGAATCCGGTCTGCGATTGTCTGTTTGGTCTGATCTTTAAGGATCTCGGCCTTACCGGAAGGCTTTAAAATATGCACGGTGGAAGTATCTGCGCCGAAAACGCCGGAAGAAACATCGTTGGCCACCAGGAAATCCAGGTTCTTTCTTTTCATTTTATCCCGTGCCGCCTCCAGCAGGCGCTCCGTCTCGGCCGCGAATCCTATCAGGATCTGCCCTCTCTTCTGTTTGCCCAGCACTTCCAGGATATCGTCTGTCGGGACCAGGTGAAGACCTACCTCTTCTTTCTTTTTCTTCAGTTTCTGCACTGCCTTCTTCACCGGGCGGTAATCGGCAACAGCGGCGGCCTTTATTACGACATCCATATCGGGATACAGTTTTAATACGGCGCCTTTCATTTGGGCCGCGGATCGAACCTGGATCAGCCGCACGCCTTGAGGGGGCTGCAGGTTCGTCGGTCCCGACACCAGGTGGACTTCCGCACCGCGTCGCTGGGCCGCTTCGGCTGCGGCATATCCCATTTTCCCCGAACTCCGGTTCGACAGAAAGCGAACCGGATCAATGTCCTCAATTGTCGGCCCGGCGGTGACCAAAATCTTTACCCCGGCCAGGGAGTCGTCCGCCTTCAAAGCTTCCAGTATTCGGGCTGCGATAACGTCCACCCCGGCCAGGCGTCCCTCCCCCTCCATTCCGCAAGCCAGCTGTCCCGGTTCAGGATCGACAAACGAATGCCCCCGCTTTTTCAAGATCTCTACATTGGCCCGAACCGCCGGATGACGCCACATCTCCGCATTCATTGCCGGCGCGATCAGCACAGGAGCCGGTGTGGAAAGATAAAGCGTAGAGAGAAAATCGTCCGCAATCCCGTGAGCAAACTTCCCCAGAATGTTCGCCGTCGCCGGCACCACGGCCAGCAACTGAATGGACTGTGCGACGCTTATATGCCGGATATCCCTGTTCTGCCCCCGCGGAAACATATCGGTAATGACATTCAAGGATGAAAGGGATTCGAATGTAAGCGGGGTTACGAATTCCAGGGCTGATCCGGTAAGGACAACCTGAACGGACACACCGGCCTTCTGCAGCCCCCGCATGACTTCGATGGCTTTGTAGGCAGCGATACAGCCTGTGACACCCAGGGCGATTTTCACGACATATCCTAGAGACTGTCCGAAGGTTGCACCGGCGTCTCAATTTCATAACTGAGCAAATCTTCCTCCAGTTCCTTCATTGCAATATATGCCGGCTTGGTGGATTTCGTTTTAATTTTTGGCTTTGCGTTGTTCTGCAGCTGCTTGGCCCTTTCAGCCGCAACAATAATAAACCGATACTTCGACCCTATTTTTTCAGGGATAGTCTGCATCCATTCCTCCAAAAGTAGCCAGCACCGATTTTGCCGACTCCATTCTGGAAGCCCTCCGGCACCGGTTGCCGGATATTATGGCTTCGAGCTCCCGGATTGAGGCGGCAAGATCCCGGTTGACAATCAGATAATCATATTCCTTATAATGGCGGATTTCATTGCACGCCCTCTTCAGGCGTTGTTTAATTACCAGCCCTTCATCAAGGCTTCTTTTTTCGAGGCGTTCGCACAGCACATCATAGGATGGCGGCAGGACAAATACCGAAATCGTTTCGGGTCGCTTCCGGCGAATCGTCTGCGCTCCCTGGACATCGATATCCAGGATCACATCCTCCCCCTGCTCGAGCAGATCGTCTACGAATTTCCTGGAAGTCCCGTAGTAGTTATCGTGCACCTCCGCCCACTCCAGCAATGCATCATCGCGGATCAGCGACCGGAACGCATCCCTGTCTACGAAAAAATACTCTTTACCTTCCTGTTCCGTTCCGCGAGGCGCTCGCGTGGTGTACGAAACCGAAAACCGGATGTGAGTCAGCAACTGCAGTACGCCTCCAACCAGCGCCGATTTCCCGGCTCCGGACGGTCCGGACACAATAATAAGATTGCCACGCCGCTTCGGATTACTCAACGTTCTGAACCTGTTCGCGCAATTTTTCAATATCGGTCTTGATCGCGATTGCATGGTGAGCAATCTCCAGGTTGCCCGATTTTGAAAGAATTGTGTTGGTTTCGCGATGGAGTTCCTGCAGCAGAAAATCCAGTTTTTTCCCGGTCTTTTCCTCGGAGTCCATCAATGAATGGTACTGATCGACATGACTCTTCAATCTGGCGATTTCTTCGCAGATATCGGCTTTGTCCGCAAGGAGCGCCACTTCCTGAGCCAGCCGCTGGGGATCGACGCCCCCTCCGCCCTCAGGCAGAAGCAGTTGAAGCCTTTCCTGCATTTTCTTCTGAATATCGGCGGCGGATGTCACGCTTAATTCCTGGATCCGGGTCACGCCATTTTCAATGGCATTAAGATTGTTCAGCATATCGGCTCTGAGGGAATCCCCTTCCTGCTGTCGCATGCGAAGCACTCCTGAGAGCGCATCCCGCATGCAGGAATCGGTCAGCCCGGAAAGAACGCCGGACGTTTCGGCAGGCACCGAATCCCGGTTTTGCAGGATACCGGGTAAACCCAGCAGGGTCTTAATATCCAGTTCTCCCTGAATATTAAAGTTTTTCTTTAGCTTTTCCCCTGCTTCCACGTATCCTTTCACAAGATTTTCATTAACGAGAAACGCAGCCGGCCCCGTATGCTGGATAGACACGCTGACTTCGACACGCCCGCGGTCCAGGACGTTTCGGACGGCTTTCTGAATTTCTCCTTCCAGGAAAAGAAATTCGCGGGAGACCCGGACATGCATGTCCAGAAAGCGATGATTTACGGTTCTGACTTCAACGGAAACCGTGAAGTCATCATTCTGAGCGGAAGCCATCCCGTACCCTGTCATGCTCAGAATCATATGCGTTCCACCCCCGGTCGTTCACCCGAATTCAATTCCGCACTTCCATTCCGCTTCAGCAAAACAGGGAGCTCATTCGGGTTTGAAAATCTTATTACTTTAACGCCGTCAAAGTTTTACGTCAAGATGAACCTTGCTGGAGATTTCCTGGATTTTACCGGACACCCATTGTTTCTTGGACAATTCTTAAGATTTTATTGGACACATACAGAATACAAAAGTTTCAGGAGTCAGCTTTATGGGCAGAAAAATATTTTACTTATCTACGGTTGCATCCGCATCCATTTGAAGACGGAAGAAACGATAGTACCGTCCCCGCTTTTCCATCAAACTCTCGTGGTTTCCCGATTCCACTATCTTCCCTTCCTCCAGCACGATTATTGTATCGGCATTTCGAATAGTGGAGAGTCGATGCGCTATTACGAAGGTCGTCCTGTCTCTTATAAGGTTCGCCAAAGCCTGTTGGACCAGTTTTTCCGATTCTGAATCCAGAGAGGAAGTCGCTTCATCCAATATCAGGATTGGAGCGTTCTTCAGCAGCGCCCGGGCTATGGAAATTCTCTGGCGTTCACCACCGGACAGGCGTTGACCTCTTTCACCGATCGGGGTTTGATACTGCAGGGGGAAACGCATGATAAACTCATCCGCAAGAGACGCCTTTGCTGCTTCGATAATCTGCTCGTCGGAAGCAGTCTTATTGCCGTATGCAATATTATTGCGAACAGTATCGTTGAATAGAAAGGTATCCTGCGTAACTATCGCAATCTGGCGTCTGAGCGAATCCTGGCGATACTCGCGGATGTTGTTTCCGTCGATCAGCACAGAACCTGAGGTAGGATCATAAAAACGCGGAATCAGATCTACAAAAGTGGATTTCCCGGCTCCGCTGCTGCCGACGATGGCAATGACTCGGTTCCTTTCAACCTTCAGGTTGATATTGTTCAGGACTTCCGTTGTGCCGCTTTGATCCGCATAGTTGAAGCAAACATTCCTGAATTCTATGCAATCCCAAATCCCATCCAGGGCGCGGGCATCCGGGCTGTCCTGAATTTCGTAATGAGTTTCGAGCAGCTCGGAAATCCTGGAAGCCGACGCCAGGGCGCGTTGAATCCGTATATGAATCCTGCTCAGCTTTCTGATTGGATCGTACATTCGAAACAGAGCGAACAGGCCGCTGCCGAACATCCCCAGAGTCAATTCACTACCGATGATATTGGAATGCGCGTAGAACAGCACCGGTACGAACGCGACGGCTCCAATGAATTCCAGAAGCGGTGAACTGATAAAAAAAACGGCCATTGCTTTCATATTGCTGCGGAACAGACGAAGCGTATTCTTTTTATAATGCCTGCGTTCATGCGCTTCCATCCCAAAGGCTTTAATGATCCTCATCCCTGTCAGGGACTGCTGCAGTTGATCGTTCAGAGTTGCCGTATCCTGGCGCCCTTTTAAGCTGGCTTTCCGGCTTAGTTTCCCCAGTGCATACGTCAATCCGAAGGCGGGAGGGGCAATCAACAGGGTCAGAAGGGCCAGCCTCCAATCCACTACAAAAACCACAATCCCCATGGCCAACAGAACAACGGATTCACGAAACAGTTCCGCCATTACTGTGGAGACCGCTTCCTGGATCTGTTCGACATCGTTCCCCATTCTCGACATCAGACGGCCTGTGGAATTCGAGGAGAAGAACTTCATGGACTGCCCAATCACATGGTTAAAGAGAATGTTTCGGAGATCCGTCAGCACTTTCTGTCCGACTCTCCCCATTAAATAATCAGAACAGTAAATAAAGATCCCCTTTAGCAGAGTCAGTGTAACGAGGAGGATTGAAATCTTCCAGACGATGTTACCCGGGACAAGGCCAAGAATGACCTGAAGAAAGGCAAAATGCTCCACATCCGTTGCTACAGGATTCGGTTGTGAAATAAGAACCTGATCAAACAGGGGGATAACCAGCAGAAAACGAAGAGATTCCAAAGCTGCGCTTAATGCCAGCAAGGACAGAGACAGAGCAACCGTACTCCGGTAAGGTCGTACGAATTTGTATAGTTGGTCCGTTGCATTCATAGAATTCTGATACCATCGAACGCATTCATTCAACAGCGCATCGATTTGGAGAGACTAACGAAGAAAACGGTGCGGGTCAAACAAAAGAAAAGAGAAATGAATCCGGACGGATAAACGGGGCGCTATTGATTCCGATCTTAAGCCGGTTTTGTGGCGGGTGGGAGTTAACCCGAAGAGTGGACTGACACCATCTGCCTATTTGATGATAAGTTCAACCTTATAGCCGGATTAGCCCGCATTTCTCAGCGCCGCTTGGCCTGACGGGAGCCGGAACTCGAACTTTTTCCCGAGGAAGAGGGCGCGGAAGACTTTGCGGAAGAACTTCTACCCGATGATGGAGCCGAGTAGGAGCGGCTCCTACTGCCTGACGAAGGCGCCGAATAGGAACGACTGTTGCC
>CAZPHK010000132.1:0-13408 GCA_964586015.1 uncultured Acidobacteriota bacterium
TGCCCTGCCTACGAAACCCTTTGAGAAATGCGGGTTAAAAAAAGTCTGACGTATTCAACACAATAGCCCCGCGCCTCCGGGCAAGGAGGATCCCATGTATTGGCTCTATGTCGGCCTTTGTATTTTGTCGGCAACGCTCAGCTGCTGCGTAAGCCGGAGGCGATGGAAAAGTCTCTTGCCAACAACGCGAAGATCGTCATCCCCCTGGGCTCTGAGCGGATCAATGTGATCGGGGAGCTTTCCGGAGTGCTGCCGCTTTCTCCCGGAACAGACAAAGACATCGCCAAAAGATCGGTCAGTATGCAGTACTTCCCATCTTCCTGGAAATCAATAAGGGCGATGCGGCCATCCGCTTTCATCCGGTTCCACAACCGCGTGCCGGGAAGGGGCGACAGAAGCAGGACATTGAAACTGTCGATGCTGCATGGATCGGCTACTCAGGCGATGCGTTCGCCGATATAGGTCTGTCGTGTCCAGGCCAATAATGAAGGATTCCAAAACCATTATTTTGTGACGCAGTATTCGACGGACGGATGCACGAAAATCCCGATGATTCGTTAACTAAATTCCCTGCCGCTCTTCAGAAGCCCTCCCGGATCGAGAGATTCAAAGCCGATGAAAACGCAGCCACACCCGACATTTGCAGCCGGCGCCGGGAGTTCCCCATCATCGGCAAAATTAATTGCGGCCTGACAAATCCATTCTTTTTGAAGGCTTGCCTTCACTATGGGGCGGAACAGGTCCTTGGCGTGTGCGATATGCCCAGGGCGCGATCCGATGGGATTGTTAACCGACTTTTGCCTTCCAACCTTGGACCTCTTGGTCTATTATCTGTTAAGGGAATTTTATAAATTCATTCGATTACGCTCATTCCTGTGATCAGGATTGCTCGCCATAAACTATAATTTATCAATACATAGGAGTGAAATTGTTATGGTGGGGGAAAAAGAAAATCCTATTGATTGGGAATCTCTACTCCATGGCATTTTCCGAGGGAAGACCATAGTTGAATATGGAGAGGGACGCAGTGTCTTCCTGCAAGGGCAGCCTGCGGATTCGCTTTTTTACATACGGCGCGGCAAAATAAAGCTTTCCGTTATATCCCGTCAGGGTAAAGAAGCAATCGTTGCAATCCTCGGCAACGGCGAGTTCTTCGGTGAGGGATGCCTCGCCGGTCAAGCGTTGCGTATTGCAACGGCCGCAGCGATGACGGATTGTACTTTTGACAAGATTGAAAAGTCGCTGATGGTGAGGATCCTTCACGAGCATCAAGATATTTCGGAGTTGTTTGTCAAGCACCTTCTCTTGCGCAACATCCGATACGAAGCGGATCTCGTGGATCAGCTTTTTAACTCCAGCGAAAAGCGTCTGGCTCGTATTCTTTTGCTGCTTTCGCATTTTGGTAAGGACAGCAAGTCCGAGGCCGTTATACCAAGAGTTAGCCAGGATATGCTGGCGCAAATGGTTGGCACGACCCGGTCGCGGGTCAGTCATTTTATGAACAATTTCAGGAAGAACGGCTTTATTGACTATGACGAAAAAGGATTGACCATTCACAGCAGCCTGCTCAGCATAGTCCTTCACGAATAATCCCTAGAGTGTCCCAGGCGAGTGCTTTTTTTACATTCATTGAGCAAAAGAGAACAGACCCCAGGCGTATCTCCAGGGAATGATTCCTAATGTACGGCGGTTTGCAAGCCCATGACGGATTCGTCAATTTATACAAAGACCATAAGAGGAGATGTAATGAAAATCGATTCTCGTACCGTTGGCGATATCCATGTTCCGGACTGCCGTGGGAAGCTTACGCTTGGTGATGATACTCAGGTGATAAGAAGTAACATAAGCGGCATCCTGAATGGCGGCGGCAAAAAGATAGTACTGAATTTAGCGGATGTTCCATACATCGACAGCTCCGGGATCGGCGAATTGGTGAGCGCCGACACCACAGTAGCCAACAGGGGAGGGCAGCTAAAACTGCTGAACCTTACCCAAAAAGTTTACGAATCTTTGTCTATTGAAACTCCTGTTTGTTTTTCAGGTTTATGACAACGAGCAGACTACAGTCGAGAGCTTTGCTTAACCCTGCGGGAGTCAGTTCAATAATATACTCATTCCCGAGTACCCTTACACCAGGGAGTGAATTGATGACTGGTTCACCAACGATATATATTTCGAAGGAACAATCCATATATGAGAAAATGGGAGATATTTCCCGTCTGGATCCGGATTCTTCAAGGTTGCAGGCCGTTTCTGTCTATTGAAATAACGCGCGAATGTCCCCTGCACTGCCCGGGCTGCTATGCCTATGATGAAAACCATATGAATAACGGGAAAATCCTAAGGCAAGTATCCGAGTACCAGGGAAATGAACTTGTTGAAGGCGTACTGGATCTCGTCCGGCGACTGCATCCTATACATCTTTCGATCGTAGGAGGAGAACCCCTGCTTCGGCAGAAGGAATTGGACACGCTGCTGCCCCGTTTCGATGCTATGGGCATTGAGGTTCAATTAGTGACAAGCGCAGTCCGGCCTATCCCGATTTCCTGGAGCCGTCTATCGAATCTTCACCTGGCCGTTTCGGTAGACGGATTGCCGCCGGAGCATAATCCCCGGAGGTTTCCCGCCGACTACGGACGCATTCTCAGAAATATCAAGGGACATAAAGTTAATATACATTGCGTCATTCTGCCATCGATGCTTTTACGCCCCGACTACCTCAAAGATTTTGCCGTATTCTGGTCAAGCTTTAGAGAGACCAGGAAAATCTGGTTCAGCCTCTATACTCCACAGGAGGGTGAGGGCTCGGAGGAAAGACTCAACCCGGAAGAGCGCACAAGGGCAATCAATGCCGTCGCCCGCTTAAAGAAAGAATTTCCCAAGGTCCAGGCTCCGGGTGTTATATTGAATGGATATCACCATCCTCCATCCTCCCCTCAGGATTGTATTTTCGCACAAACAACTGCCTGCTTTTCCCCGGATTTAAAAACACCAGTGACTCCATGCCAGATTGGAGGGCGCCCCGTTTGTAACGAATGCGGCTGCTTTGCTTCAGCTGCGCTTGCTTCTTTTGCTCGCTTCAAGGTTGCCGGAGTGGTAAAAGTGGGTGACATTTTCAAGCAGTCGCAGAAGATTGGCATGAAGTTTCACTCGCAATGAGTGCAAAATCCCGGCGGTGAATTATGTGTCGGGATACCTGACACTCTACCTGTCACAACAATAACTTGGTATGACCTTTGGAGAAAATGGATGGATTTCGAGGAAATTCTCCTCGAGTAATTCATGAAATTATTAAGAGTTGGAGGCTCCGGGTACCGGAGCCCCCTTTTTGGGTCTACAAACTTATATCTTAACTACATTCTGAGCCTGTAATCCTTTTGGGCCGTTTGCAACATCAAACTCAATACTGTCGCCCTCCAGGAGCGACTTGAAGCCATCACCTTGAATGGCACTGTGGTGGACGAAAACGTCATCCCCCGAATTGCGGCTGATGAAACCATAGCCTTTATCGTTATTAAACCACTTTACGGTTCCTTGTTCTCTCATTTATTTTCCTAACTTGATTTAGCCCTTTAGCCCGCATTTCTCACGAGGTTCCTGCCGCTTCGCTCCTAAAGTCGCTTCGCTAACTCGAGGCGTCTGAGGGGAGCTCGCGCAATTCATACAAAGCATAAATTGGGTACGCAGTAGACATGGTGCTTTGTGCCTCCGCAGTAGAAACTTTGTGAGAAATGCGGGCTAGGGGCATTTTGTAATATTTATTGGTTTCAGCAATCATCCGCAATTTATTGAGCATAAAAAAAGCCGCTTCCTCCTTCAGGAGTCTGCAGCCTATTTAAACTGACGAATTCTTACATAAACCTGACTAAGTATTGAAATATACCATATTTCGAATCAATAATCACCATAAATTCTTTAAATCCCAACGTGAGGTCGCGAGGAACGGATTGTCTATATGCTGCCCTCCCTCCGGGAAACGGCCGAACTTCCCGATGTCCTAAATCCATGGGCATAAACACGCATATCCTCACTTCATCGTATCCGCCCGGCCTCGGAGTGTCTCCGGTTTCATGCAGTACTTCCTGTCGCCACTCAGCTCTTGGGAAAGTCGGTAAACGGCGTCACGGCAAATATCGCATTGGCTCAGATGATTGAAAATTTCAAGTTGCATTTCCAGACTTATTTTCATATTCATATCGAACAGATGCAGTTGACTTTCAAAATTGCATGCATTCATGGCGCCTCCTAACAATATTCTTATGCCTCGACAGAAGCAGAGGAACTATCAGCCCGGGGATTGCTCTCTCGGACGGTTGCTGCAATGGCGGGAGTCTGATCCGATTGTATCCAGAACAGTCGCAGACCCGGTGTTTCCTCAATATCGATACAGAATGACGTCCCGGGAAGTCGTGACAGAAGTTTTACACGCGGAATGGGATTCAGGTGCGATAATAATTAAGTATATAAAGGTTTATGAGAGAGGAATTTCATGCATTTCGTACACCATCCAAAGGGGACACAGGCACGAATTCTACTAACCTCGGTGTTTGGCCCCTATGCGCAGGATGATGAATATGGAAGCCGGGCTATTAATCCTGTGGAACTGTATCATAACCAGGTAACCCGCGTTCAGGGCCCGTTCTCCTTGCGGATGTTCCATCGATCCTGGGGTATCATGATGATCCAGGCGAACATCCTGGCGCCTTCCACCCTCCTGGACTTTCCTTCCCTCGAACAATTCGATCAACAGATTCAGGACAACGAATATGACGTCATCGGTATTTCCTCCATCATTCCGAATGTCGAAAAGGTCCGCAAGATGTGCTCCCTCATACGATCGCATCAACCGCGCTGCACTATAGTTGTTGGCGGACACGTTGCCAATCTGCCGGACGCAGCGACTCGCTTCGATGCGGATCACATCGTAAAGGGAGAAGGGATTTCCTGGTTCCGCAGGTTCCTCGGCCAGGACGAGTCAGCGCCAATCGTACATCCCGAGATCTGGTCGGGATTCGGGGGGCGCACCATGGGACTGAAACTCAGCCATAATCCGAAACACAGGGCCGCAGTATTGATTCCTTCGGTCGGCTGCCCGATAGGCTGCAATTTCTGCGCCACCTCGGCCATGTTCGGCGGCAAAGGCAACTCGGTAAATTTTTTTAAGACCGGCCGCGAGCTCTTTCAGATCATGGTGCGTCTAGAGGAACATATGAAGACGCAGTCCTTCTTTGTCATGGATGAGAACTTCCTGCTCCAGCGCCCGCGCGCTCTCGAACTGCTGGATTTGATGAAGGAACACGAAAAATCCTGGTCGCTTTATGTGTTTTCCTCAGCCCGGATCATCCAGTCTTATTCAATGGAGGAAATTGTTGGTTTGGGCATTTCGTGGATCTGGATGGGGCTTGAGGGAGAAGACAGTTCGTACGCAAAGCTTCGTCACATCGATACGCGCAACCTGGTAAAAAGCCTTCATGCCAATGGGATCCGGGTTCTTGGATCCAGTATCATCGGGCTCGAAACACACACTCCGGAGAACATCGATCGCGTAATCGACCATGCCGTTATACACGGAACGGATTTTCACCAATTCATGCTCTACACACCGGTTCCCGGAACACCGCTTTATGCGGAGCACCAAAGGAAAGGAACGCTCATTCCCGGAATCGAGGATGCCGATACACACGGGCAGTATGCGTTCAATTTCCGTCATCCGCACATAATGCGGCAGGATTCAGGCCGTTTCCTGTTGCGGGCATTTGAACGTGATTATAAAATTAACGGTCCCAGCGTCATGCGCATCGCTGAAACTCTGCTTCAGGGATGGAAACGGCACAAGAATCACGCTGAAAATAGAGTTAGAGAACGATATCGCCGCGAATGCAAAATTCTACCGTTTGGCTTCAGTTCCGCTCTCTGGGCAATGGAACGTTACTTTCGCTTCTCCAACGGTCCGCTGACAAAGAAGATCCGGCAGTTACGCACTGATCTACACCGGGAATTCGGATATACCGGCAGACTGATCGCTCCCATCCTTGGAAGATTCATACTCAAACTGATACGGCGGGAAGAGAAACGCCTGTCCCAAGGTTGGACCTACCAACCGTCCATATTTATTGAAAAGCGAAACCGGGAACAATTGGCCCAGACGGCGGAAGCCCTCGCCCTTAAACCGTTACCGCAAACCTAGCCCGGATTTCGAGACAGCTGTAGTGAATTCATCCTGTTAAATTGAGAGACAACCTTTGCCGAACCTGATGGACGAAAGTTTCCAGGCGTATGCGCTGGGATGGACCTTCCGTGGCGCCATAGAAGAGCGTAATGACCGGTGCCTCCCGGAAGTCCGCCCTAATCGCAGGTATAGCCGCCGCAGAAGCGGTGCCGACCATACAATTGATTGCTGCGGCGTTAATAACCCCGGCTGCGCCTCTCTTGAGAAAATCGCAGATCTTGGCCACGGTCAGAAGAATGAGATAGTTGGCCCCGGATCCGACATAGGGTTGCGCTAATCGAACCAGGTTATCGGCAGGGGGCTCAACAGCTACTCTGGCGGTATGTTCCGTGAGGGCATGCACTACCCTGCGCCGGACTACTGAAGTCAGAACGCGAGCCCAACCCTCGACGGCTGCAGCCCGAAAGCGGCCTCGTTCAGCTTGCCGGATGAAACTAAGGGTTGCGCTCAGGTCGATGGCGTTGGCAAAAAAGGGGCTGGGCCACACTTCGCAGCCCATGTCTTCCAGGCGATGAAAGAGTTCAGCGTTCCCTAATGAGTTCATGCGCGTGTAGAGATCTCCCGTGACTCCAACCACCGGCCGGGTACCGGGTTGGCCCCTCCGCGGCACAGCCCATAATTGTGCCGCAGCTTCGGAAAGGATTTCATTTACCCGCGTGAGTCCGGCGACGGACCGGGCCAACCGTGCCAGGCTTTCCGCCATTACATGGTCGATAGCGCCTGCCTGCTCTTCATATGGCCTGAGCCGTGTAGAGAGAACCAGAAGAATATCCGTCGCCAACAATCCTTCATAAAGTCGAAGAAGGCCGGAAATACCCACCATTAAGCCAAGTTGTGCCGATGCCGCGTCCCAGATCTCGATCTTGGGCAGGTTCTGCCGTTCAAGCAGAATACGAAAAGCATCGCCGTACTGCCGTATCAGGCAAGGAGTGGCGCAGTTGGGAAGCAGAAAGACATCTCCCGGCCCCGATAATCCTGTCTGTAAAAACCGAATCAACTCTCCGGCTAGAATTGCATAAGGATGACATTCCCGGCCCGAAGCATGTTCTTCACCCAGGCGCACAGTGGCTTCATCGGGGAGCGGAAGTACCTGGGCCGAGTTCCCTGAGGCCCGCAGCACGGAGGCGTAGATCTCGGCATGCTCCGAGAAGTGGGGTATGAAAAAGCGCCTGCCGGAAGGCAACGATTGCGGTCCCGGAGTGGAGGATGGAAAGGAGATGCTGATATTGCGCCTCTGCCTATGCTCCTCAATCTCGTCATTGAAGGCTTCCAGCCGTGTGACCAGCCCTGCCTCGCCACGGTGTTCATCAAACTCCAGCAGAAGCCGAGGCCGATCGGCCAGCAACTCCTCCACATGCTTGACCATAAAGGCATCCGGACCGCATCCGAAGTTCGACACCATGAGCGGATACAAGCGCTGGTCCTTTTGAATCAACTCCACGGCCCGCAACTGTTCGCGCGCATAGTGCCAGGGCACCGTCCGCCATCGATCGGGAAGGTGCACTTCATCAAGGGGGAGCAGATCCCATGGAATTGCCGGGAGGCCGGATTGTTCAAGGCGCCGGGCCAACGAGAGGTTCAAGAAAGGATCGTATGTGTTGTATGGTCTGCCCAGGACAACTACCGCTTTGTCGAAGCGTTTCTTCAAAGCCTCGCAGCCTAAGCGTTTGCGTTTATCGAAAAAGACCGCCTGTGCGGACCGGGCCCGCTTGAAGGCCCGCAATACATCATCCAGCGGGCGTTCCAGAGCTTTTGCCAACATCAGGACCGGTTCGAGAAGCCCCAGCAATCCATCGCTCATGACGAACTGTGCGCTGATGATCCGGGATCCGAGCTCCATCTTCAACATGTCTCCCAGTTGTTGGGAATAAAAACAGGTGTGCGCCTGCTCGTCATGGGCCGGCGGCGAACACTCTAGAAGTATGGGCACAAAAATCCTGTCTACTTCACCATGCCCGAGCAATGAATGCGCATGTGCCGCCGCTGCTTTTATCGGCAGGCAGACTTCGGCGGGCACGCCGCGCGCATACTCCTGCATTTGCGCTGAGTTGGTCCGGCCGGAAATCACGGGCAGATAATCCAGTTCCCTGAGAAACGTCGTCCAGAAAGGGAGGAACTCGAAATTGAGAGAGGCACGCAACAATCCCATCCGGGCGCCGTCATTGTGCATGTCCGTAGACGGTGCCGGCTGTTCCTCCATCAGCAGTTGCCGGGCTGCAAATAATTCGGGAAAAGGGCGCTTAATCTCGGCAGGCATGCGATCACGCTCCGAGTATCGTTCGCAGACATCCCCAAAATGAACCGGGTGTCTACCACCGATACACACGCGGTTCACCTGGCATCGATTCTCACAACGCTGGCATTCGAAGCTTTTCAATTCCGATCCTGCACAAGACTGCAGGCCAAGAAATCGGCTGTGCTGAGGCCTGGCTCTGGCGGCCAACAGCGCTGCACCAATGGCACCAGAGGTCCGGTTGTAAGGATGAACCTGGAGTGGACGGCCCAGGAGTTGCCTGAAAGCGGCCACTACCGCAGCGTTCGATGCCGTTCCTCCCTGAAAGATAATGTGTTTGCCGATGGGACGACCCGCTACAACTCTCTCCAGGTAGTTCCGTACCACGGAGTAGGCGAGTCCCGCACAAAGATCCTCGACCGGTACGCCGCGCTCCTGTGCCCGCACCAATTCCGTATCCATGAAAACGGTACATCGGGTGCCCAGGTTGCACGGCTCCCTGGCGGCCATGGCCAGCGCGGCAAACTCGCCAATGATCCGGATGCCAAGTCTCTCAGCCTGCTCCTCGAGGAAAGACCCGGTTCCGCCGGCGCAAATCTTGTTCATTTCGAAATCCGCCATCCGGCCATCCCGGACATAGACATATTTGGAATCCTGTCCCCCGATTTCGAAGATCGTGTCCGCCTCCGGCACGAAAAATAGAGACGAGACCATTTGAGCGGTGATTTCGTTATGAGTCACATCAGCGCCCAGCAGCTTGGCCGCCAGATGGCGTCCGCTGCCGGTCGATCCGACACCCAGGAAGGTCAGCCTGTCGCCGAAACGTTTCCGGATGCGCTTCAGTCCTTCATCGAGGGCTTCGACCGGACGTCCTGCTGTCGGCAGATAAATACCTTGAATCACTTGAAAGTCAGGACGCAGCAGTACCAGATTGGTACTTACGGATCCTACATCAATGCCCAGATAAGCCTCCGTTTCATCCCCTGGAGACTGTGGATCCTCCGATGGCCGGGACTCGTAGCGCACAGCCGCTGTATGAAGAGGTGGAAGGAACTCCGGCAGCGTCCGATCATCCCGCTTATGACTCTGAGGTGTACTACAGAATTCTTTATTCCGTATTGAAGTAGTGTTGCTCCCCGGTGCGGGTGCTGGGGAAGCCTTATTCGCAGGTGTGGGTACAACTCTTCGGTTTCTCAAGTCACTCAGAAGCGATTCCATCTCGGTGGCCGGCGCCTGCGATGCCAACATGGCCGCCCCACGCGCAGTCCAGTAAGAAGAGTGCGGCGGCACCAGTAAATCTTCATCTTTTAAGCCAAGGACTGTCTTGAAGGCACGAACGAGTCCGGTATTGGATGCTCCTCCTCCAACCAACACTACCGGCGCTTCAATCCTGCGACCCTGCAGGACGGTTGAACCGAAGGTTCGCGCCATGGCGTTGCAGAGGCCCAGGGCGATCTCGTTGAGAGGCGTTCCTTTCTGCTGGAGATGAATCATGTCGGACTTTGCGAAAACGCTGCAGCGTCCGGCGATTGTAGCCCCATGGGGCGCCGTAGCGGCTATCCTGCCAAGAGACTCCACACTCAATCCGAGGCGAGTTGCCTGCTGCTCTAAAAATGCGCCGGATCCGGCGGCGCACAATCCATTGGTCGCGAAATCAACAACCATTCCTTCGTTATTCCCGTCGGTACCGAGTAAAATCCATTTCGACAGGTGACCGCCCAGGTCGATGATTGTCCGGGCATGGCGGAACTCCTTCCCCACCGCTAAAGCCGTTGCTACTGTTTCCGTTACGGAGATTGATGGAGTGATGCTTTGAAGCAGAGATTGCCCCGTGCCGGTAATCGACACTTTAAGCGTGTGACGAAAATAGAGATTTTGGGGGAACTCAGACAGTATCCGGATAAGAGAGGATAGGGGAGATCCCCTGCTTGCCGCACACGCCATGTGCAAAGGAGATCCCAAAGAACTGCAGCACACGACTTTTATGGAAACCGCTCCCAAATCCAAACCAAGGTACAATGAGGCCGGATCCTCAACCATCGGTTCTCCTCAAGGCTTGGCGCGGATTCACGTTCAGAACCGATGCGAGACTATCAGCGAGAGAGCGTCAAGTCGAAACTATGTTTTTACATGCACCATAATGATCGGCATGGTGTTATTCCGATCCATACCTCCATTTTATTTTCAATGGATCGGGCCGTCAACGCCTCCCCACTTATACATTGGGCAGCGTAGTTATCAAAGTGTGACAACATCCTTCTTCTTTTACAAGGCTATAAGTCTTTGGGAGATCGGGAACCGGCATTTGTGCTTATTGTGGGTCCGTTGTTAACAAGGGTACGCAGCCATTAAATTAACTTAACGTAGTAGTACCAGGATTTAAAAGGAAACAGAAGTTCTGTGATGTAAATATTGAGACTGATTCCCATCGGGATTTCTAATGATGAGCGAAATCACAGCCATAAAAAAGGCCGTAAAGATACCAGCCGCAGATTCCTGGCGGAAACAAAACCTTCGCTGGGGCGACGGGGATCCGCTTGCTCGGAGTATCCCGAGCTTCTAAGGACACATTTGCGGGCAGTGCTGGAACTTACCGGGGAATTCGACGTTCATGTTTTGGTTCGCATGGTTGCGCTGCCAGATGATGTTATGGTGGTGAAAGAACACCTCATGCAAGTAGGTCTGTAATTTCAGGAAGAACGGTTTTATTGACTATGACGACAAAGGATGGACGGTTCACAGCGCCTGCTGAACATCGTCCTTCACGAATAATCCCTGGAGTGTCCCACGCGTGTGCTTTTTTTAATCCATTGAGCAAAAGAGAACAGGCCCAAGGGGTATCTCCAAGTTATTCTTACCCATATAAGGGGGTACTACGGAATATGGCAGGTCCGTCAAGCTTTGCAAAACCAATAAGCGGAAACGTTATGAAAACCAGTTCGCGTACCGTTTTGTTTTTCAGATTTATGAATGCGAACAAGTCACATTCACCAGTTTTTCATTATCGACTGGAAAGCGTACACGTCCATTAGAGCTTTTTACCGGGACTCTCTGACATGTGCCTTGTTAGAGTGCCTGAAGACTGTTCCGATCTCATTGATGTGGCGTGATTTTGGTTTATTCATAGAGGAATATGTCCGTACAGGAGTAAATTTTGTCAAGAAAACATGGAGATAAAGCTCGGTTTGGCAAGGAACGAAAGAAAAAAAATCTTCGGCGGAAGCGCACTCGGGAACTTAAAGAAGCGCTGTTATTAGAAAACAAAAGAACACCGACAGATATTGCAGGGTCAAAATAGGAAGAAATGGTATTGCATCCACGCCTTTTACGCAGCTTTGCTCCGAAACCCGGTTGAATAGGCGGCTTGGCTGGAGTCTCCTTACCGCCAGCCGCAGTTACAACACTTCGAGGCAACCGGACATATAGCAGAGTGGGGCCTAATGTGGTTTCCGATCAAAATTACAATTTATTTCGTATTTCAACATTACGGGATCTTGCGGTCTTTGGCAGGGATGCGCACATATGCATGACCAAGAAGGTATCGAAAAATTTTAGTTTGAATCCTCATCGGTACTGAGAGGAATCCTCCAGCAGACCGAGTCGGCTCACATGGACATGCTGGACCGGACCCCACAGGCACAAAAGGGATTATGATGAATTTCAATATATTTTTTCAAAGTTTGCGTTTAGGGTTCGGCTGCTTACTCTTGACAGCCGTTGGCTTGACTGGAATAGATTCTGCTTCGACCGAAGGAACCGGAACGTCCTGGTCACTTCCGAGTATCCAAGGTTCTGACTCTGCGCTGACTCGACGGGATTATCGATATCGGATGAAGGGAATGGTCCGACTGCTTATATTCTGGATAGGACGGGACGATGTCGGAGGAGGCAGAGTCAGTGTTCTGGAGGCGACGAAAAAGGACAAAGACGCATGGATCGACGGCGTAGAAGTGCTTTTAGGATCCGATCCCCACAGAGTGCCGGGTGGATACAATCGCTGGGGGTACGCCAGGGAACTGGCATTCTGGCATAGTGCGGAAAACTCGGGTTCTCGAATTCTCGAACGCACTCTCTTTGAGGGCTTCATGATCAGATCGTTCGAGGAATCACTCGACGAGGTAGAGGAAGGTGAAGATAAAAATTCGGTTTATGAAGGCATTGTGTGTGAGGTAGAGAAGACCGGTACCGGTTCTAAGATCTGGCGCTTCCAGCCGTCCGAAGAGGGCACATATATAAATCCGGATCGGATCGGAAATGAATATGTATCACAGGTACGAACAGCGCCGCTTTTCCTTGAGCGGGCTATTGACAATAAAGCCGATGAGTACGAACTTCCTCAGGGTTTTTTTACCGCAGTCCGGAGAATGGCCGACGATGCAGTGCGAAGAATAGACAAAAATTCCTCACTATCCGGACTGAAGGGTGCAAAACAGGAGTATGTATATAGCTCTAAGCTTTATTCTCTTTCTCTCAGGAAAGTCAAGCTTCATCAAACTCTCAAACTATCCACCGGCAGGGAATTCGAGAAGGTTGTCGAACTCCAGATGGAAACGAAACATCTGGAGAGCGGAAAGAAGCACCGATTCATACTCTATGTGGCCACTTACGGGGATCTCAGAGGGATCCCGGTGAGAATAGAAGACCAACCGCGCTGGTGGCTTAAAATCCGGCTCGATCTGGAGACGGAATCGGCTATGGCGGGCGATTCCTGATGCTAAGGCCGGGTGCAAAAACAACTGTTGATCCTTCAGAAGAAATAACACGCCGCATCAATACCGTTGTGAAAAGGTTCTAAGGACCAAAGAGACGAGTGCCGGATTAATGCGCCGGTCATGATTCCTGGCGGACCCGGCCAGTTTAATTTCAACCAGTATCCGATCAAAGACGAGAAGCCGCTGCTGCACAGATACAGCAGGTGATGTTTCAAGGCTTGCTGGCCGGGCATA
>CAZPHK010000133.1:0-13390 GCA_964586015.1 uncultured Acidobacteriota bacterium
TCTTCCGCAGGACCCTGGAGGGACAGATCCACGGCCCCGGAGGCGGGAGTAGGCTCCAGATTAATTTCTACGGTAAAAGCGCCCCTTTGATGCGCCGCATTCACCAGGCCGGCCGCGGGATACACGACAGCTGCGGTACCGACGGTCATGAAAATGTCGCACTCAAGGGCCGCGGCTGATTTTTCCAGAACTTCACTCTCTATCCCTTCGCCGAACCAGACAACCCCGGGCCGGATAAGACCGCCGCAATAGGGACAGGGAGGGGGAATCTTCTCCAGGGGGACGGTATCGTCCACCCAGCGCTCCGGCGATGACGGGCAGCGGTCCCGGCAGAAGACCTCCCAGATCGATCCATGGAACCGGATGACGTTTCCCGTGCCCGCTTTCTCATGAAGGCCGTCGACATTCTGGGTGATAAGGGTGAATTTGGAGTAGCGTTTGCTCCAGAGCGCAAGGACGTTATGTGCCGCATTCGGGCGGCACCTGGATATCAGTTCCCGCCTCCAGTCGTACCACTCCCAGACCAGTCTGGGGTCCCTGTCAAATGCTTCGGGTGTGGCGAGTTCCTGCGGGGAATAGGACTTCCACAGGCCCTCTTCGCCCCGGAATGTCGGTACGCCGCTGGCAGAGGAGACGCCCGCTCCGGTGAGCACGGATATTGCAGACGCGGATTGTATGCGCTGCGCCAGTTGAGCGATGGAATCGTCAGGTTTCATGGCCGTATTCTCCCTTAACGGTTGGAGGATGAGACTATGCTCCAATATGACATAGAAATCCCTGCATAGGTGTAAAAATCGCCCGTTCTGTATTCGCTTCCGCAAGACAAAATGCCAAAATCTTCAAAATGGGATTGACGGCAGCACGCATGATCCGTAAAATTCGTCCTTTTGTGTGAATACTGCAATTAAAGGAGAAGTGATATGGCGGAAAAATTATCCAAGACAGCGCGCGCGAGCCTGGGCGACAAGGGCGCAAAATACGAACACAGCTGCCCCGAATGCGGCACCGTGATGGTGGCAACCAAGGTTATTAAATATAGAGATATTCCGGGCGGTATGTACTGGGTTTGTCCCAAGGACGATAACCGGATTAAAATCCAGTAGAAGTTGGGAGCCGGCCCGGCCTCCGGCCGGGTGCCGGACCATGTCCGGCCAAGCGAAGCCGGAGTGAACAATCTGTAACTCGGGAGTCACAGGCCAGGAGTCAGAATGAGGTTCTATTTTGATCCTGGCTCTATTTTTATCCGGACGTAAATATTTTTCCTGATTGGCCGTTTATCCCTATCGGTTCACAACCCCGGGAACTCCTCCATTAATCCCCAATCTTCAATCAAATGCGAAAAGGGCGAACACAAGGTTCGCCCCTACAATCATTGTAACGTAACAATAGAAACAATCAGAGCAACGCCTCCAAATCAGCCCTAATCTTCAATCTTCAATCTTTAATTTTCAATCTTTAATCTTTAATCTATATGCATGCCTTCTCAATCTCCATTTGCCGGGGAACGCTACAATGCCTACGGCCGTTTCCTGAAGAAAAAGTTCGGCGGCAGGGTTTACAAGGTCAGCGTCGACGGAGGTTTCAGCTGCCCGAACCGGGACGGAACCGTCGGGATAAACGGCTGTACTTACTGCAACAACGCTTCTTTTCGTCCCGGGACCGCCAGCCGTTTGAAACCGGTCGGCGAACAGGTCCTGGAGGGGATGGATTACCTCAGAAAGCGATACGGGGCCGAAAAATTCATTGTCTATTTCCAGCCTTTTTCCAATACTCATGCGTCCCTGGAAGAATTGATTCCCGTTTACGAGTCGGCGATCGCTCATCCTGATATTGTCGGACTTTCGGTCGGAACCCGACCGGACTGCGTCGAAGACGACAAGATTGCCTGGTTTGAAGAAATGGCCAGAAATCTTTTCGTTACGCTGGAATACGGCCTGCAATCCATTTATGACAAAACCCTGGATCGCATCAATCGCGGGCATGATTACCGGTGCTGGCTCGATGCGGTGCAGCGGACCATCAACCGGGGCATATGGATCGGCGCCCATCTTATTTTGGGATTTCCCTGGGAAACCCGTGAGGAAGTATTGCAGACTGCCCGGGCCATTTCGGACAAGGGGATCGATTTTTTAAAGCTGCACCATCTTCATGTGGTGAAAAACACGGAGATGGAGAGGGAATTCCGAAACAATCCTTTCCCTTTGCCGGGTTTGGATGAGTATGTGGAGCTTGTAGTCGATTTCCTGGAGAGACTGAACCCGACAATCCGGATTGAGCGTCTCTTCGGATCCGCTCCCCCGGATCAACTGGTCGGGCCGGTCTGGAATAAGAGCAAAGGCGGCATCCGGCACAGGATTGAGCAGAGACTCCAGGAACGCGATACCTGGCAGGGAAGACTCTATAAAGACAGTCGCTAGTTTGCAATTGTCTGAATGGAATTCCGATGAGGGTGGAAACGAAGATTGTAGGGGCGAACCTTGTGTTCGCCCTGATGCAACAAGCGGGATTGTTGGAGGTAGCAAAAAGGGCGAACACCAACTTGTCCGGCGTAGCTGAAAGCGAAGCCGGAAGGTTCGCCCCTACATTTTACTCCCTACTGAATATTTCGACCGGATCCATTCGTCCAGTGTGGACTGGGGGTCCTTGACGACGTCCGGAGTTATTTCGAATTTCTGGACGCCCTGCGACTGGCGAATCAAATTCAGGCCGTGCTCGAAATCCTTGAAGATTTGCGAGAAAACCTCTTCCAGTTCGTCTCCGCTTTCCAGTGCCTTCTCGCTTAACATTCGGGCCGCCTCAGGCTGGAGACGGATCTGGATGCCTTTCTTTTCGGACCATTCTTCGGCAATCGTGTCGAATTTACGATCCATTTCCTCCAGGCGGGTGTCTTTAACCGATTCCAGTATTTCGTGGAGCACGGCGTCGGGTTCATCGACCAGGCGCGCTGTGAGCTCGAGGCGCTTCACGGGGGAATGCGGCAGGCTGTATTTAAATTCGCGGAACGTTCGTTCGCAGACTCCCACAAGGCTGCGGGCGCCGGTATGTTCCTCGTATGCCTTCTGGGCAATCCTGTAGAGCCCCTCATCATTGAGCGTCAGTTCTATTCCGTACGCCTCAAACGAGGTTACGTACTGTCGAATTATGGAACCTTCAGAGTGTTTCAAGATCTGGAACAGGTCCTCAACGCCCAATTCCTGGCAGCTTACGATGACGGGCAATCTGCCGACAAATTCGGATTCGAACCCGTATTCGATGAAGTCGTTGCTCTTGGAAAAACGGAAGTAATCCTGCTCATCGGCGAGTTTCCGCCCCGCCGAGTGAAATCCGATGGACTTGGCTCCCAATCGTTTGCGGATGATATCCGAAAGTCCGTTAAAAGCTCCGCTCACGATGAACAGAATATGGCGCGTATTGATAACCGATCGCGTGACTTTTCCCTTGGACTGAAATTCCATTGCCGCCTGCAGCTGGGATGTCAGATCGAAAGGGGTGCGAAGGCTGACCTCCGTTTCTTCCATCAGTTTCAACAGGCCGCGCTGAACGCCCCCGCCGCTGACATCACGTCCCAGTACATTCGAGGGCGCGGAAATTTTGTCGATTTCATCCAGATAGATAATGCCGTATTCCGCCAGGCGGATATCCCCGTCGGCTTTCTGGACAAGTTCCCGGACAAGGTCTTCAACGTCTCCTCCGACATATCCGGTTTCTGAAAATTTCGTGGCATCCGCTTTAACGAAGGGAACGCCGATCAGGTCCGCAATTGTCCGGACCAGGTATGTTTTTCCTACACCCGTCGGTCCGAGCATGATGATGTTCTGCTTGGAGTACTCCTTGCATGGTCCTTTTGCCGAACAGCGTTTGATGTGGTTGTAATGATCGCAGATGGTTGTGGCCAGTACCTTCTTGGCATCGTCCTGCTTTACGACAAATCGATCGAGGTATCTTTTGATGTCCCGGGGAAGGTAATCAAACCGGATATCGAGGGGTTCATCCTTGACTTCAGTGCCTTCATCCGCCGTGCGCGCTTGATCCGGTTCGCTGCTGAGAACCCCGAGCTTGACTCCATTGCCGTATTTCTTGGAAAAAAACTCCTCCATATCCTTTCGCAACTCATCGGGATTCGGCCAACCGGGACCGCCTTGTTTCGACAACTGATTCGTCTCCTGTGGTCGCATAGAATGAAACCGACACAGTGATTACTCTATGCAAGTATGAGTACAGTAATAATAAAAATCAACCGGCACATGTTTCCAAATCCGGAATTCCATGAAATACAATAAGATCGGCTTTGGACATCCGCCATAATTTCTTTCCCGGGAATAGTTCGGAATACTTTAACCCTCATTTCTCGAATAATTACAGCGGCAGGTTGCGCCTGAATCGGAGGTAACTTTAGGGAATATATGGCCGGTGCTTCAGTTTATCGCCGGGCGCGCCGGCGCCGGATGTCGGTTTTTTCAACAAGGGGTTTGGCGCGGCTGCGGCGCATTTTGGGATGGCTTATCGGTGATTGGCTCCGCCTGGCGTTTTTTTTCGTTCTTATTTTTACCGTCTGTTTCTTCTTCGCTTGAGTTTTCGTCTTTGTTTTTGGTTTGGGTTTTGGCTTTGCCCGGGTTTTCGTCTTTGGTTTGGGTTCTGGTTTGGGCTTCGCCTGGATCTTAAGCTTTGCCTTTGGCTTTGCCGGAGTTTTGGCTTTCGGCTTTGCCGGTTTCTTTCCCTTGACGGTCCTGCTTTTTCTTGCGGGCTTTATCTTTTGGATTATTTCAATATCCGGTTCCTGAATCTCCTTCTCAAATCCCTGGAACAGCAGGGCCGAATGCTGCATCACAATGGGATCCCCTGAAAAGGCTTCCGCGACCCGTTTGATTCTGACGATATGGGCCTTGACCATGATGTAGAAATCCAGGGCCTGCCCGGTCCAGTTTTTTCTCAAGTTCCTTATTATTGGAACATAAATTTTCAGGATAACGGCCTCTTCAGATTGAATCGCCTTTTCGATACATTCGCTTAGAGAAATATCTTTTTCAATTTCATGGTTTTGTGGCTTTATGTCGGCTTTGATTGTCTTCATCAGTTCGTTCTGGTCCTTCTGTAATCGGGTCCAGAACGATTTCGGCAGTTCATGCAGGCTCTGTATCTGTAGGGACACATCCTGGGCCATCTGATTCCAGAGTTCCATTATGAGCTTGTTTTCATTAAAACGTTGTTCCAGATTAAGATAAAACTTTTCTATGGTGCTTTGAACTTCCTTGATGGAACCGTATAGGCTCATATCTCGCTCTCGTTTCCTGGGGGTACTGTATCCGAGCCCTGACCGTACTTGAGCGGAAATGCCAGGCATTTTCACTGTATCAGACTCAAACAGCGGCTGTAAAGGTTCTTATTCGTTCTTTGAAGCCTGTGACCCGCATTTCACACAAGGGTTCGGTCGCTTCGCCTGCACCGTCACAGCAGAAGTCTTGTGAGAAATGCGGGATAACTATAAGTCATTATTAAATATAATGATAGAGTTATTTTACTCCCTAAGGCGCTCTTTTCTTTAAATACGCAAAGAGAGCCTGTCTGTTCCGGGAATTTCCGGGTCTGTGTCTATGTAAGTTATTGAAATGTATGATGATGAATGGATCCGTACAATTTACGAGACAGCCGGTTCCAAAAATTCCACGGATCGCGCGTCGGCGTCAATCCGGACTTTTACACCTAGTGGAAACGGCCAGTTTTCAGAACCATGTCCGGCGGGAAAGTTTGCCAGGATCGGTATATGAAGAGCCCGCAGCATCTCTTTCAGGACATCCCGGGCTGAGTAATCACCTTCGGTAGGATCGCATTCATTAAAAGTGCCCAGAATGATTCCCTTAACGGATTGAAGCTTACCGGCAAGCTGAAGCTGCGTGATCATTCGATCCAGCCTGTACGGTTGTTCCCCTAAGTCCTCAAGAAAAAGTATCTTACCTTCGGTTTCGATTTCATAGGGGGTTCCGATGCCGGCCGTAATCATGGAGAGGCAGCCTCCGGCCAACACTCCTTCCGCTTTTCCGGGTTCCCAGGCTTCCAACTGCGGGAAACTCAATATCGGTTTATATTCGGGATCCGTCAGCAGGGAAAAAAGGTGGGACTCCAGTTCAGGGAACGGCTTACCCCAATCCATAGTCGTTACCATGGGGCCGTGCAGGGTGACCCACCCCAGCCGCCTGTTCAGAAAAAGATGCAAGGTGGTCAGATCGCTGAAGCCCATAAAGACTTTGGGCTGTCGAAGGGTTTTTACGGTCGTCAATCCGGGAATCAGCCTCGAACAGCCGTAACCGCCGCGCAGGCCGATAATCGCCTGTATCGAATTATCCTCCAGAGCATGTACGAGTTCTCCGGCTCTTGCGGCATCGTCTCCCGCAAGATATCGGATTGATTGGAAAATACGATCGCTGTATCGAACCCTGAAGCCCATTTTCTCAAGGACCGCAATTCCTTTCTGGAGTCCTTCGCTTCCCCGCACAGGCCCTGCCGGTGCAACGATGGCAACCGTATCGCCTTTTTTTAATCCCGGAGGATGTATGGTCGGAATATTCATGACGGAATGTTAAGATAGCTATCTCATGTTTTCCAAGTTTTGGGCCTGAAAATTCGGAGACCTTATATGCTGAACTATATTTGGCTGTCCATGATCATTCTTGCCGTAGTTGTGGGAGGAATCAACGGCAAAATTGAAAACGTCACAAAATCCGCTATCGATTCGGCCGCGAATGCAGTCGTGATTGCCATCGGCCTGATAGGAATCATGGCGCTCTGGCTCGGTATCGTCAGGATAGCGGAGGATTCCGGACTGATGAAAATAGTCGCTAAAACGATTGCTCCCGTTATGCGCAGGCTGTTTCCGGAAGTGCCGGATGATCACCCCGCAATGGGAAGCATGACCATGAATATTGCCGCAACCATGCTGGGATTGAGCAACGCCGCGACGCCGCTGGGATTGAAAGCGATGGAGGACCTGGAGAAGCTTAACAAAAATCCGGGTGTTGCCACAAACGCCATGTGTACTTTTCTGGCCGTGAATACCGCCGGGTTCCAGCTCATCCCGGCTACGATGATCGGAATCCTGGCATCTTCGGGCTCCAGGGATCCCACCGCCATTATAGGAACGACTCTGGCCGCGGGTATTGTTGCCGTGATTGCCGGGGTGACCGCGGCAAAACTCCTTCAGAGGCTTTCTCTGTTTTCCGTTGAACGCGCCGGCCGGAAAGGGGGATCTTCATGATACGGAATATTTTGAGCACCATTTCAATCTGGGCCATACCGATCTTTCTGGTAGCCGTTCCCCTTTACGGCGCCTTTAAAAAAGTAAAAGTATACGAGGCCTTTGTGGAGGGTGCCAAGGGCGGTTTCCAGATGGCGGTTCGCATCATTCCCTACCTGGTGGCGATTCTTGTTGCCATAGGAATGCTGCGCGGCGCCGGCGCGATCGACATGCTGGCGCAGTGGATAGGCCCGCTTCTTCAAAAGATCGGATTTCCAGTAGAAATACTTCCTGTTGCCATTATGCGTCCCCTGTCCGGAAGCGGAGCGCTGGGCATGGCCACTGAGCTGATACAGACTCATGGACCGGATTCGTTTCTTGGCCGCCTGGCGGCGTCCGCATACGGCGCCACCGAGACGACATTTTATGTCTTGGCCGTTTACTTTGGCGCGGTTGGAATCCGGAAGGCCCGTCACGCAGTGCTGGCGGGTCTAATCGCCGATGTCGCCAGCCTGATCGCGGCTGTAATTGTTTGCCGTCTTGCATTTACATAGATTGACAGCAGGATGGTCCGTTCGGAAGAGAACTTCCCCGTCCTGTTTTTTGATGATATTCACATCAATTCGGTTGCCGATCAGCCCGCAGTTATGTAATCCGGTGATAATTCCGGCTAGACTGAGTTTTGTGCCGATGATACCATTTATTTGGTAAGTTTATTGAAAAGAATGAATTTCAGCGAACGGAGGCCTTCTTTATCAAAATCTGAAAGAGTTCATCAAAAAACGGCTGCCGGAATATTATTTTATGAAACCATAGGGTTTAGAATGCGTCTAATTATTGGGCAGATACAACATTCCCGAAGGGTGAGGCGGAAGATAGTATAATATGAGGGAAAGTAGGAATATAATCAAAGAATGGTTGCGCCGCTTTACCGGACCTCCTACGCAAGCTTCTCTTTTTAATTACATAAAAGACGAACCTGAAGAAAGCATCTGGAAAGGTATGGACTGGAATTTCCTGCTCCATCCGATTCGGACCGCCAAGGATGCATGGAAACGTCCGCGCGCCAGGCCGTCCCTGTTCCACTATGTGGATGAAGAGCCTCAAGAACCGTTCAGCTTTAAAGAATTTATTCGGGATCTTTTTTCCGGCGCAAGGAATCCCTTTTTCGTTCCCTCGGTTTTTTCCGATCCCGACAGCTTGATGGCGGAACAGGTCAAGGGGCGTTCACGGAAGATGGAATTATTTTTTCTGATACTTATTGCATATATTATCGCCGTGCCTCTCGCCATCTTCCTGACCTCACAGCTACGCCAGTCCCCGGCGCCGGAAGACAATGTGGTTTTTATCAACAATCCCATCTTTGTCCCGTTCGAAGGAGACGGCCTTGAAGGAGGCGGTGGCGGCGGCGGCGGCAGAAACGAACAGGCGCCGCCCGCTTCGGGACGAATGCCCGAACCGTCGCCATCGGAGATGATCGCACCCGATCCTGAAAATCCTCAGCCGCTGGTTCCCGCGGACGATATGCTGGCCGAGGTGCGGGTTGAGATGCCGATCGACATTCCGCAGGATTTATCGCTTCCAATCGGGGATGTTTTTGCGCCTCCGAACAATTCCACTTCCGCCGGTCCCGGATCCGGCGGCGGAATTGGAACCGGACGGGGGAGCGGGGTCGGTTCCGGAAGCGGACCCGGCGTAGGCCCCGGAAGCGGCGGAGGTATGGGGGGCGGTTCCGGCGGAGGCATAGGCAGCGGCGTAGGCCCTTATGTTATGGGCAACCTCGAAAAAGATCCGCAGGCATTGCGCCAACCCCTTCCTCCGTATACCGAAGAAGCCCGCAAAATGCGCGTGGAGGGGATAGTTCTTCTTCAGGCGATTATACGAAAAGACGGTTCGGTAGACAGTTTCAAGGTTATAAGAGGGCTGGGCTACGGCCTGGATGAGTCGGCTATTCGAACCATTGCATCCAAATGGCGCTTTCAGCCGGGCACGTATAAAGGCAAGCCCGTTGATGTACTGACCAATATTGAGGTGGAGTTCAGAATTTACTAACAGGATGCGGCCGTAGCGGAATCGGTCTATTGCCTGACTTCGGGAGTAATCGATCATGTCGATGAACGTGGGGAAAAAAGGGTATCAATCGGAGATTAACATAACTCCCTACATTGATATTCTGCTCGTTCTGTTAATTATATTCATGACTACGGCTCCGATGCAGCGTCATGACCATCCCGTTCGGGTCCCCCAGCCTGCATCAGCCGAACAGCAGAAAAAACCGAGAACCGATTCCGTCATTGTCGAAATGGACCTGGATCGAAACGTCAAATTAAACAAGCAGCCGATCACACTGGAAAAACTTGAAACCACCCTGACGGAATTGTTCAACCGCAGCGCCGCGAAAGACGTGTTTATCCGTGGAGATTCCGCTCTGCCTTACGGGGAAATTTTCGTACTTCTGGATATAGCGCGGCGGTCCGGTGCGAATAATATTGCCCTGCTGAGAATGAACAATCCTCCTGCTCCCGACAACGTACAGGCGAGTCGCTGAACTTCCAACTCTCCACCTCCCGAACAGAAAATAGTGCCTGAAGTATTCCAGTTCGGCAGGCTGTTTCCGTGCCGGCGCGGCGATGCGGGTGATTGCAGAAATCCCGAACAAATCTTGACGATCCCCGGGGCGTGGAGTACAAGCTTACCCCATGAGATTTTTTTCCAACCTGCTGGGAATGCTCGCATTCCGCACGAAATCGCTCCGGCTTCAGGCGGAAAGCCGGATGGTTTTCACAGGGATTGTTTTTTACTCATCCGGTTTCCTCGCTTATGCCCTGGCGAGAAATCACGTATACGCTGCATTGTCGGATCTAACGGAACCGGCATCGGAACCGGTCTATATCTTTTGGCAGACCCACCTGATCCAGACTCTTTTATTTCTCTTGACTGTGTTTGTGCCGATACTGGTGCTTCTGGGCTACTCGATAAAGGGTGCAATACCGGGATTTAAATTGTCGGGCCGGGATTACGTTCTGCATGTTTCCGCGCTTTTGCCGCTGTGGGGGCTGCTGTTCTTTTTAACGGCCCCGGTTCAGTGGCTGGCGCCCCATTTCCTGTCTATAGGGATTTTGGATATTTCGATCGGAATGCTGGTGCGGTCTGTCCTCACGGCCGTCTACACTGCTTGGGCCGTCAAGCGATTGAATTTTCTCACGACTGTCCAGACTCTGGGTGTATTCGTCCTGTCCTGCCTCACAATACCATTTCTGTTTATCATGACGTACACATGGTACGCCGACGTTTTGTTGATCCTGGCTGTCCTGGCCTTTCTTTGTTTTCGTTGGGTTCGCAAACGGAGGGTGAAAAAGGAGGAAAAGCCTGAGATTCTCGTATAACATGTCTCTTTATGCTATTTTGTAGCGATGAGAAACTATACGGAAGAACATGCAACCTCGGGTATCCATACATCTCTGCCGAAGATCGAATGCTGGGAGAACCAGTTCCCCGACTACGAGATCGAAATCATTATTCCCGAATATACGGCGATCTGCCCCAAAACAGGCCTTCCCGATTTCGGCACGCTATATGTGAACTATGTTCCGGATCGCTGGTGCCTTGAACTGAAATCCGTGAAGGAATACATCAACGCCTACAGAAACCTGGGTGTTTTCTACGAAAATGCGGTTAACCGAATCCTTCGGGACATGGTTGCAGCCTGCAAGCCAGTCTCCATGCGCGTTCGTGGAGAGTTCACACCCCGCGGGGGGATCCAGAGCAAAATCGAAGCGAAATATGAACGGGAGTCATCGAATACAGCAGACTGAGTAGATTAAATTGGAAAGCTGAAGTCCAGACAGAAATACATATTTAAAGCCGGAAGGTTCGCCCTTACTGTTTGATTGGAGTTAATCAATTCCCCATCTTTGACCCGCCCGTATCTGAATCTTACTTTGATAGTATGACTAATCATAAGTACACGAACGCGTTGATTGACGAAACCAGTCCCTATCTGCTGCAGCATGCGCACAATCCCGTCCAGTGGTATCCCTGGGGGGAAGAAGCGTTGTCCAGGGCAAAAAGTGAGAACAAGCCGATTCTCCTGAGCATCGGGTATTCCGCCTGCCACTGGTGTCACGTCATGGAACGGGAATCGTTCGAAAACGAAGACATCGCAAAAATGATGAACGAGCACTTCATCAATATAAAAGTCGACAGGGAGGAGCGTCCGGACCTGGACACAATCTATATGGCGGTTGTCCAGATGGTTACCGGCAGCGGCGGATGGCCGATGACGGTGTTTCTCACGCCCGATCAGGAACCGTTCTTTTGCGGCACCTACTTTCCCCCCGTCGGCGGTTTGGGTAGACCGTCCTTTCCTCAGGTCATTCAGAGCGTCGTAAAAGCCTATCGGGAGAGAAAGCAGGATCTTAATAACAGCGCAAATTCCATCGTAGGGGAATTAAGAAAGTTGAACCGGCTTCCGGATACGCAGGATGCACTGAATCCGGAGATGCTGGACGAGGCTTCTTCCGGAATTGTTGCAAATTATGATGCCCGCTACGGGGGATTCGGCTCGGCGCCCAAGTTTCCGCCCTCCATGGCCCTAAGCTTCCTTATGCGATCCTACTGCCGGACCGGAGAGCGGCGACTGCTGGAGATGGTCGACAACACTCTGATGCATATGGCCTGCGGCGGAATGTACGACCAGATCGGAGGAGGATTCCACAGGTACTCGGTCGATGCGCAATGGCTCGTCCCTCATTTCGAGAAAATGCTTTACGACAATGCACTGCTCAGCCGGGCCTATCTCGACGCCTGTCTGCTGACCGGGAAGAAGCTTTTCCGAAGTATAGCGGAAGAAACTTTGGATTATGTTCTCCGGGAGATGACATCGCCCGAAGGCGGCTTTTATTCTTCACAGGATGCCGACAGCGAGGGAAAAGAAGGAGAGTTTTTCCTGTGGTCTCCTGATGAAGTTCACTCCCTTCTGGGCGGGGAGGAATCGGAGATTTTCTGTCGTTACTTCGACATCACGTCCGGGGGAAATTTCGAGGGGAAAAATATCCTCCACATTCCGCAGCCCGTCGAAATGATTGCCGGCCGGGAAGGAGTTCCCGAAGAGAAGCTGGCGGCCATTATTAGAAACGGGAAAGAGAAGCTTTTTAGCGCCAGGGAACAGAGGGTAAAGCCGGGCCGTGACAATAAGATCCTGACCGCCTGGAACGGACTGATGCTGCGCAGTTTCGCCGAAGCCGCCAATGCAACGGGAAGGGAGGAGTATCGCGAAGCCGCGATTCGGAACGCCGAATTCCTGTTGTCCCGTCTTCGGCAGGACGGGCGGCTTCTTCGCAGCTACAAGGACGGGCGCGCACGGTTTAATGCCTATCTCGAGGATTACGCATATCTGCTGGACGGCCTGCTGTCAGTTTATGAGGCAAGTTTCGATCCCTGCTGGATTACCGAAGCTGAAAACCTGGCGGAGAGAATGATATCGAAATTCTGGGATCGCGGCGGGGATGGATTTTATTTTACTTCAGAGGATCACGAGGCATTGATTCATCGTCCCAAGGAGTTTTACGATCATGCCGTGCCTTCGGGAAATTCCGTTGCCGCCTATGCACTCCTGAGGCTCTGGAAGTTTACCGGTGAAGATCGATGGTCCTCCTTCTCGGTTTCGATTTTTAAAAGAATGATCGCGCCGATAACACAGCACCCGGGATCTTTTGCCCATCTGCTATGCGCTTTGGATTTTTACCTTGGGCTGCCAAAAGAAATCGCCATTGTCGGCAGTCCCGGAAGCCCCGATACAAAGGCGCTTCTGGACGAAGTGTTCGGTGTCTACCTGCCCAACAAGGTTGTCGCCTGCGGACCGAATTCAGAAACGTTTCTTCTGAAGGACAAGCCTCAGGTCAACGATCGGGCTACAGCCTATGTTTGCGAGAATTTTACCTGCAAGGCTCCGGTGACGACAGCGGAGGAACTCAGAAAAACGCTTCAATCGGGCCCCCCGAAATAGGGGCAACATTCCGCCTTCGCTCTAAAAAAACGGTTTCATGTTGAACGTTTACACGTTGCACGTTAAAAACAAAAAGATCGTTAAATACGTCAAAACATGTCCTATGAACATGCCGGTCAGCCCGAAACGTTCAACGAAGTTTTTTTCTTTTAACG
>CAZPHK010000134.1:0-13288 GCA_964586015.1 uncultured Acidobacteriota bacterium
TCCTGCGGTCGCTTCCAACAACCCCCTGCGCCATTGCTTCAAGCTCTTTCAGCTCCCTGAATGTTCCTTTGGCCGTGAAAGCCCATGCAGCCGGAAGGCAAACCGCTCCCGGTATATGACCGGATTTTGAGGATACCATCATCGGGGTGATACCGAAAAAATCCTCCGGCGATCGACTGTCCACGATGGCCGTATTCCGAGGGTCGGAAAGGTTGCGTTCCACATACTGTTTTGAAGCTAAAATCCCCTCTTGAAACGCCCCGGTATATGTTTCCTCCCTGGGGATGAATTCTTTTTTTGAAACAGCCCTGTTTTCAGATATCCATTTATTATAGCCGCCGTCGAGAATGGCGACGTTTTTTACCCCTCCGTAGATAAGCGTCCAGCCCACGTAGGGAGCATGAGACCGGTCGAAATCGCTGTCGGTTTTATTCACTAAAACAACTTTTGAATCTGAGCGTATTCCCGCCCGACCGATTATAGCCCGCAGCGTATCCGGATCGGGAAGCTCAAGAAGGAGTTGTTTCCTGGTTACCCACCAGTTTTCAGTCGAAACATTGACGGATTCCGGGATATGTCCCTTCGAATATTCTTCTGCGCTGCGTATGTCGATAACCGCCAGATTCGGATCGTCGATGTGGTTTTCCAACCATTCAGTGGAGACAAGGGGATCGATTCTTCTTTCAATGTTTTGCCCGTCTTCCGCCGAAACGGTCATGCACCATACTGTCAAAATCGCCGCATACGAGAATGCCAAAGCCTTTTTCATACAACCTCCCATGGCTGAGCTGAATATCCGCAACTTCTTTGCTTTTTCTGCAGGAAAGTCGGAACGCAATATTTTTTGGAAAGCAAACTTCTGTTCACAAAAGCTATTCCTCTGTCAAATCCGTCCCTGTTTCAGATAAAATGCCCTGTGTCACTTCATTGAATTTCCGTAGATGCATTTTACTACAGTCGGGAGTGAAGCAACGCGGCATTTTATATACGGTCAACTCCTCAGCCGGATTGTCAGCGCGGACCGATCAGAAATCCCCGGGGAAATGCCGTGTAGGATGCAGGTTAAGGTATTGAATGTGAAAATCGGAGGAGCTGCGAACACATTTTCCGGACGGCGATTCAATCGTGTATAGACGTGACGGACTGGGTACAACCCGATCCGGATGCGAAACCAACCAAAGGAGATGTTTAATGAAATATACTATTTCCGTTCTTTGTCTCGTTGTTTTTCTATCGCTTACAGTTGCATGTTCTTCAGGAACCGGAGCGGCCAAACAGAATGACGGGTCGAAAATTCAAGGTGTATGGACGATCGAGTCGATGGACGTGGGAACCGCTGAAAACAGAAGAACTATCGTTCCCCGGGCGTTTATGATTTTTATAATGGAAAAATACTATAGCGCGATCCGCGATTTAGCGCCGAAACCGGCTCCGGGCGAGGAAAGCTCCGCCAGATCCTTCATGGCTGATGCCGGAACCTATGAATTTGACGGCAAAGAGCTGGTCGTTCATCACATGGTAGCCCTGTTTCCCAGCCTGGGATCGATGACTTTCAAATGCTCCATGGAAGGAGACGATACTCTTATCCTGGAACCGCAATACGACAAAATGGTCATGCCGGGGATGGACCTCAAGCCTTCACCGGACGGCAAGATGGGCTACGGCGACATGGCCGTTAAGTACAGGTTCAAGCGGTTGGAGTAGCAAGGATTCAAGTTTTAATTCATCCACGCTGCGGACTCACATCCGGATCAATGAGAGTCGGCGTCCGTTAAAGTTACGGATAGGATTCCAGCATCCCCTCGGGCATGCCGCCCTCACTGAGGATGACACGTTTGCTGATGAGCCAGCGCCCGTCCTGCTTGACCAGTTCGGTCCGTTCACTTCCGTACTCGGTCACTTTGGGCGCCGACGTCAGAAGTTCCGACTTGATGCTGTGCCAAAGCAGTGTTGCAACGGCTCTGTCACCCTGCAAATCAATCTTCAGGTTCGTGTATATCATCTCGGATACCCCCTCCGGTACGGCGCCTTCAGCCTGCGGCGTTTCTTCCCTGCCGCCGACACCGGCCTGGACGTAAAGGGCCCTGATCTCATCCGGGTTTTGAGCGATCAGGCCGTTGACCTCGAGTCTGCCGTCAGCAGTGAAAAAGGAAACAAAATCATGCCGGCTGTTCCGATCGAACTGCGAATAGTAATCGCCGATAAGGTCCTCGATGGCGGCGCGCTCCACAAGTGCCGTCAGTTCGGATGATGGCGTCGGCGGCGCCACGGAACAGGCAGTCATGAGCCCCAGAGCGGCCGGAACAGCCAGTAATTTGATCCTCCATTTCATGGTGCAAGAACGAACATTAATTTTTGTCATTCCTGATCCTCCTTTCAGATTTATCCCGGTTTTACTCGGTGAAAAATGGACTTGCGCGCAAATTTCCAAATTACCATCCCAACCTGCCGTCAACTGTTCCAGAATCCTTGCAAAAAATACGACTCTCCTGGCATATACGAATGTGCAGGCGGGGAGAATTGATTGCGCTGAGTCAAAATTTCAGCTACACAGGTTTGTATTGGATCCCTTCGCAATTGGCCGGCGACTCATGGTGGACAGATTTCCCGGCCAGGTCCTCCAGGCGGCATGATCCTCGCAAGGTAAGCCCCCGCCTATTCGAAAAGATGCGTCGCGAAGTCGTTTAGATATTCACGATCTCAGAGCACGCATTGTATCCTTTTACATGTTTATTAAAAACCAAAAGAATCTTTGCGCCTGCATAACTGCGTCCATATAAAATGGATTGAAGCTTACGCCGCGTGTTTTTGTATCGGTGGCGATACCCAGTGGACGATTTTCACAACTGGATTATGGAAGCAGCTTGATACCCAAGGAAAATAAACAATGGTTTTGTAATTTCTTTCTATATCTGATTTATCCTCTCATCTGATAAAATCTAGGACAATAAAGACGAACAGCCTGGGGTTGGCAAAAGATGCATAAGAGCCGTCCCTGAGGAAATTGAAGGAATTCTTGTGGGGGTGGTGCTATGGATGAAAGAAATTCTCCCGACACGAAGGCCACCATTAGCTTCGCTGCAGGCGGAAAAACAGGCCAGACCATAGGGTACTATAAGCTCCTTCAAAAAATCGGTGAGGGAGGAATGGGCGAAGTCTGGATTGCGGAACAGCACAAGCCGATTCGAAGGAAAGTTGCCCTGAAGCTGATTAAAGCCGGCCTGGATACAAGGCAAGTTATTGCTCGCTTCGAATCCGAAAGGCAGGCGCTGGCGATGATGGACCATCCTGCAATCGCGAGAATTTTTGATGCCGGAGAGACTGAACAGGGCCGCCCGTTCTTCATAATGGAGTACGTTAGTGGAATCCCAATCAACAGGTATTGCGACCAGAACCGACTAAGCATCAGGGAACGTCTGGATTTGTTTATGCAGGTTTGCGACGGCGTTCAGCATGCTCATCAGAAAGCGATTATTCATCGCGATTTAAAGCCTTCAAACATTTTAATAACTGTTCAAGAGGAGAAAGCAGTTCCGAAAATTATCGACTTCGGCGTAGCCAAAGCAACGGCCCAAAGCCTAACTGAAAAGACTCTGTTTACGGAGTTAGGAATGCTGGTTGGAACGCCGGAGTATATGAGTCCCGAACAGGCAGAATCCGGTCAAAATGTGGATACCAGAACCGATGTTTATTCATTGGGTATCATCCTTTACGAACTATTAACCGGAGCGCTTCCCTTTGACTCCAAGGAACTTAGGCAGGCCGGTCTCGGAGAAATTCTTCGGGTACTAATGGAGGTAGATCCACCAAAGCCTAGTACAAAACTAAGCAGCATGGGAAACGCATCAAACGCTTCTGCACAAAAACGCCGGCTGGAGTTGCCTGCGTTATTGCGACAGGTCAGGGGAGACCTCGACTGGATTACCATGCGGGCTCTTGAAAAAGACAGAACCCGGCGCTACGGAACCCCTTCAGAAATAAAAGCCGATATCGAGAGATTCCTGGATCATCAGCCAATCGTTGCCCGCCCGCCGAGCACTCCCTACAAGGTAAAGAAGTTTGTACGCCGGCATCGGATGGGAGTCGGAATAGCCGTATCTTCGATCATCCTCCTGTGCGCTTTCTCAGTTGCCACGGTCCTTCAGTCCCAGAGGATTGCCAGGGAGCGGGATCGGGCAAACGTGGAGGCGGAAACATCCAGGCAGGTGTCGGATTTTCTTGTGGGATTGTTTAAGGTATCGGATCCAGGTGAGGCAAGGGGCAACAGCATTACGGCTCGGGAGATTCTCGATAAGGGTGCCGACAGGATTTTCCGGGAACTCCAGGATCAACCGCTCGTTCAAGGAAGGCTGATGTACACTATGGGATCCGTGTTCGAAAGCCTTGGCCTGTTTGACAGGGCGCAGGATCTCCTTGAGAAGGCGCTGGATGTCCGCACAACGACTCTGGGACCGGATCACACGGATGTGGGCACCACTCTCAAATTGCTGGGCACCGTCTCATTTGACAAGGGGAACCTGGCGAAGGCGGCGAATCTTTACGAGAAGGCCATGGCGATCCAGGAAAAAGCCGTCGGCCCGGAAACCGAAGAGGTTGCCGCGTGCCTTCACAACCTGGGCAATGTCAACCTGAAACAAGGAAACTATGACGAGGCTCGCCGTCTGATGGAGCGATCGTTGTCGATCCGGGAAAAGGTCCTCGGGCCCGAGCATGAAAATGTAGCGGCAACCATTAATTCACTGGGGGCTATCACCTACCTAGAAGGCAATTTAAAGGAGGCCCAGGATTTATGGGAGCGTGCACTCAAAATCCGTGAAAAAGTGTGGGGCGAGGACCACCCGTTGATAGCACACTCACTCAACAATTTGGCCCTGGTTCATCTTAACAGCGGCGATCCGAAAGGCGCCGTACCTCTCCTCCAGCGTGTAGTCCAGATTCAGGAAAAAGTACTCGGTGCCGATCACCCGGATCTTGCAGCCGGCCTCTCAAACCTGGGAGACGCCATGTACAGAACCGGCGATATTGATGGAGCCAAGGCATCCTATGTTCGCGCAGTGGCTATCATGGAAAAATCCAGTCCGGATAATCCCGAACTGGCCCGCTTTCTTGATGGTCTGGGACATGTGCTTCGTAAGGAAAATGACCCGGCGGGCGCGAAGAAACTATACGAGCGTTCGCTGTCTCTACGGATAAAAGTTCTTGGCGACACGCATCCGGACCTTGGGCTAAGCATCGGCGGACTTGCCGATTGTGCTGCCGAGGGCGGCAACCTCCAGGAAGCGGAAATCCTTTACGAAAAAGCTCTAGCCCTCCTAAAAAAGTCGGATTCGAAATATACCTTGGACGCCACCGGCGTTCTGAAGGGCTATGCGTCTCTTCTTCGACGCACACACCGTGAATCTCGCGCCGCCGAGATTGAAGCTGAAGTCGCAAAGCTGAGGAATAACTGATCAATGAATACGGGAACCGTTACCTGTACCGCTCATCAATTCCTGGAGCAGTATCGATTGATTTGTCCGGGATTCGAAGAATGGGACAAGAGTTCCTTGGACAGAGAATCCGTTATTTAAAAGGATGTAACCCGTTAGTCTGATTTTGAATGGCGTCCCATAGTGGACGAGATTCGCAACTGGGTGATCCAAGCGGCTGCATGAAATCCCGCCCACTTTGCGGGGATGGAATAATACATTCAGGTTAAACCGCCCCTGATCGGAATATGTACTCCTTTGGGAAGATCAGTCGTCGAGACGGGAGGGGGCGAGGAGGGGACGGCTGCCGAGGGCTTTGCGGAAGGCATAGATTACCACTACCGCAAACACAGCAAGGACGGCGTAGCTGTAGCCTTTGTACCACGCGGATACATCGAGTGTCAGCGGGAATACAGCGCAGAACATCCACACAACATGAGCAACGGTAAGCGCGACAAGGCCAAAACGTATCATGATAAAAACGAAAACGGTATGGATAACCACATTTGTCGCGAATGTCGCAGAAGACGATTGATTCGTGCTTGAGATAGCTGCCCAGAAGAGGACATAGAAAATGACGGCTGCAATTTGGCGCTTCAGCAAGACACGCAAAAAGAAGAGGGTGCTGACTTCCATCACGGCAAAAAGGACTCCCAGGAACAGGTAGATCGCGAACACGTACAGCGTAAAGCGCAGTCCCAAAATACCAAGAATGGACGCTCCGGAAAGTGGGTAGGGATGCCCGAACCACGAAGGGATCAGGTAGACTGCTGTATGACTTGTCACCAATACAAAAATGCCTGCTGCTATACCGATCAACAGATCGCGGGCAACCTGCGGGTCGCTCCAGTCCCCGGATATCAGCCGCGTCCAGGAAACCAGGACCTGGGGCCAACGGCGCCGGACGAAAGGCTCAAGAGCCATATAGAGGAGCCAACTGCCAAAACCGATTGCAATACCGCTGCTGGCAAAACCGAGGATCAGGAAAAATCCATGTACATTCAGAGTATGGTGTGCGGCGAGATTTGCAAAGAGCGTAAACAGGATGCCTACCAGGATTGCCAGGCGTGTTGCACCACGGCGATCCCCCCTTCCCAGCCGCAGATTCCTCCTGGCAAAAAAGAGCCCCACAACTGCCACAAAAATAAATAATAGATGAATAATCACGAGTCCATCGCCGATTGTAACAGGTTCATTCCGGGGCGACCAGCTTGTCGGACCGCGGACTTCAAAACTGACCGGTTTGCCCCGGTATGCCGCCGCTTCTATCCTTGTACCGGCCCAGTCAGGATTGGAGCTTTCCCAGGCGGCCCTGCTGTCTGCATACGACTGCAGATCCCATATAGGATCGGACTCGTCCCATTGCAAAGGATCGATCCCCGCCTCAGAAAGCAAGCTGTCCCAATCAGGCGCAGGAGCAGCAGGGCCGGATGATTCCAGATCCTGCGGCGGCATAGCACGCAGCGATACCAGGCGTCCCTCCGTATTCAGAACAACCAGGATTTCTCCAGGAGACTGCATGGGAGGATCATCGAAAGATACAAAGCCGTAGCCGCGTGCTCCCCAGTTGAGCCCAGGCGCCTTCAGTGGGTGCGGGCTTTGCCGGTACCAGAAGAGGAGCGCATTCGCGTCCAGCCGATTCCATCGATCGGCAGTCTGTCCCGACTCTTTGATGTGTCTGATGAGGTCGTCATTAGGGACAAAGCCGTAAGCGCCGTCAGAAGCTTTCTCCGTATATCCGGCCTTCCGGATAATCTCCCGGGCATGCACCACCAGGAACTCCGGTTTATCTTCGAAAGGTATCCGCCGGTGCAGCATAAACCGGTCGTTGATGGCCATCTCCGCTATTATCCCAACAATGATGAACGCGAGAAGGCTCCAGGCCACGGCCGGGCGAAGCCCCTCCTTCCCTCCGGATTCCGCCACCATCTCCGGGGACGGAGTTTCGCCTGCAGCGATGGCGGCCGCCAGCGGATCGCCTCCGGGAAGCGCGAGCGCAAGCTGCGCCGCCGACGCCGGCCTGGCATTCGGATCGCGTTCCATGCATCTTCGGATCAGTCTCTCCACCACCGGGTCGACGCCTTCACGAATCTCCGACGGGGCCCTTGGCGTATACGTCTCCTTCTGCTCGCGAAGCTCGGCCAGGGTCGAAGCCGTAAAGGCCCTTTTGCCGGTGTAGATTTCATACAGGATCAACCCCAGGGAATAGATATCGCTGCGGACCGTCGCTCCTTTGCCGGCAAGCTGCTCGGGCGCCATGTAAGCCGGAGTACCCGCAATCTCAGCTGCCTGAGATTCATCCTCTGCCGCGATGGCAAGCCCGAAGTCCGTAATGCGGACGCGGCCATGCCCATCGATCATTATATTGGCGGGTTTCAGATCGCGGTGCAGCACTCCGTGTTCGTGCGCGGTCGCCAGACCCGCCGCAAGCTGGCGGGCTATGTCCAGCGCCTTTTCATTTGTGAGATGCCCGATGCGCTTCAGCAGAGAAGCCAGGTCCTCGCCGTCGATGAACTCCATCGAGAGAAAGTGCCGCCCGTCGACCTCGCTGATATCGTAAACCCTGCAGATGTTGGTATGCGACAGCTGCCGCGTAATCCGCACCTCGGCAAAGAAGCGTTCCCTGCGCACCGGATCCTGCGCAAGCTTCGGGGGAAGAAATTTCAGGGCCACAGGCTGGCCCAATTTCAGGTCGTCCGCCCGGTAGACCTCGCCCATGCCTCCGCGTCCAAGCAGGCCGATGATTCGGTAACGGTCGGCCAGGATCATCCCCGGCGTGAATCCTCCCGCGGGAACGGAATCCGAAGAGATTATCCTGGCGACACGGGGAAGATCTGCCGGCGTCTCACAAGCCTCCACAGCAGTAACTGTTGCAGTCGGTTTTTGCGAAGGGCTGACAAGCGGGTGGGCGCACGAAGAGCAGAACCGGCTTTCCGGCAGGTTTTCCGCCGAGCACTTCGGGCACTTCAACATTGGTGGCATAAAAATAGGACCTTAGTAGACGACGTCGATTATAGGGGACTCAATTCAGGAAAGAAAGCATAATTGCAGAAGAAATGGCTGTTCTTATATTCTATACAGTTTATGTTATCGTCGAGTCGCTACCAGCCGGACCAATGGGAACGTTTTCGGGTTCCAGTCTCCTCGGGTGACCGGCTCCTCAAACTTCAAAATTTCAAAATTGCCGAATATTTAAGGGGCTTCGCCGGCATGAATCGCGCCGGGCACAATGTCAGCGATCATCTGCTGGTAGTGTTCATACACCAGCAGTCCTCCCGGTTTTAAGGAATTCCGGAGCCGTTCAACGTAATCGTTGTCCGGAATCGGCGTGAATGCATACGACAGAACGATAAGGTTCCACCGCTCGCTGCCGTAGTCGAAATCCTCCGATTTCGCATTAACGGCATGTAACGTAACGCCTGCTTTCGCTGCCTTTTCTTCCGCCTGGCGCAGACCTTCATCCGAAATATCGAATCCCGTCACATCCCACCCTTTCGTTGCCAGCCAGACCGCGTTCCGGCCTTCGCCCATGGCAATATCCAGGGCTTTGCCCGGCGGAACGTTCGACACGGTTTGGACAAGCAGTGAATTCGCCTCCTTTTTGAAACCGCCGGGATTTCTGTAGACATAGTTAAACCAGATCTCCCGGTGACGCACGCCGACGTAGTAGATCCCGGCTCCAGCAAGAATCAGAAGCAGCGCCAAGACTAGTGCGGTGATTTTGAGTATGCGTTTAAGCACGTCCTGTACCTCCAGTTTGAGACGAATTACAAATCAAAGAGCAGTCTTCTATCGAAAACACGCGCGATAATAGAATTACCAGAATGGACTTCATTATAATAGGACGAGGTAGTACAGGATAGGAATTTTCACAGTGGATAGAAAGAACTTTGTTCATGAACCGTCCTGCTATTGCAGCAGCGCCATTTCCTGCCGGAGTGCTACAGGCGGTCGAATCCTGAATTCCCACCCGGAATTTCCGAATTAAGAGCGACCTATGATGAATAAACATGGGCTCATTTAACCTATGTCGATATTGGATCCGTCCGATCTTTGTACAAAAACATAATCACTTTTTCATAGGAGTCCCCGGACGGCATCTTTCTTCGGCAGGAGGGGGGCGGATTTACGCAGGAGTTCACGAACCGGAATGGATCCGGGGTGTGCTGTCGTCCCGTAGTGGACGATTTTCGCAACGGGATGATGGAAGCGGCCGGAAGTCCGGGAATTTCCGCTACGGTACAACTCCAATGAGACCGCTTCCCTTTTTGCCGTATTGAGGATTCATAACGCTTCTCCGCAATTCTCCGGACGCATATAACGGCAATCAGGCTACTTCTTTCGCGTCTCTAATGCCGAACGCAACTTGTCGGCGAGCGTCCCGAAACCCGCTGCAGGAGTTGCCTGGCGTTCCTTCCACTCGCGCACTTCCTCCGCCTCACGCGCTTCCGTAACCGCCTTCGCACTCAAACGGATACGCCGTCCTGACGGATCGGCCTCGAGGACGATGACCTCGACATCCGCTCCGACAGGAAAAGCTCGGGGAATTTCGCTTTCCTTTGCAACGCCGGTCTCGCTCAGCGGGATGAGGCCGGTACGACCTGGCGCCAGAAAGACGAAGATCCCGAATTTCTCATGCCGCTCGACCTTCCCTGTCAGTTGCGCTCCCGGAACGATGCCGGATCGGCCACCCGGTTTTCCCAGGACGGGCGCCGGCTTCTCTGCAACCAGGGCCACGCTGATACGCTTCTGATCGAGATCCAGCGAAAGAATCTCGAATGTGGCTGTCATCCCTGGAGTTATCTGGGTCGACCAGTTGCCTGACCCGGTCGGGGCAAAGGTGGAAGCATGGGCAAGCCCCTCGATTCCCGGCTCAAGCTCTACGAAGGCGCCGAACCCGGTGACGCGAGTGATTCGGCCGGCCCGCTGCTGGCCCGCCTTGTAGGTGTCGCCCGCTTTTGACCAGGGGTCGGCGGATAGTTGCTTTAATCCCAGTGAAATCTTATGCTTGTCCTCATCGACTCCAAGAATCTTGACCGTAATCTCCTCGCCCGGCTTGACTATGTCCGCAGGGTTGGACACTCGGGACCACGACATTTCAGACACATGGACCAGACCTTGAACTCCTGCGCCCAGATCGACGAACGCACCGAAGTCTCTGACGGAAGTGACTTTGCCGGTGAATACAGCTCCGGGAACGATCTTTTCTCGGATTGCGGCCGCATTCGCCTGCTGCTCCTCCTCAAGTATCACCCTTCGGGAGACTATGATGTTCTTGCCGCCGTCCTTGTATTCGATAATACGGAACTGGTAGACGCTCCCTATATGAGCCGAAGGGTCCGCACTGCGGACGTCGATCTGGGAAAACGGGCAGAACGCACGGTTCCGGCCAAGGTGCACTTCGTAGCCGCCCTTTATCTCCCGTTCAACCTTTCCCTCCACCGGAAGCCCGCTGTGAAAAGCATCCTCAAACTGTTGAAGGCTCGCTGCCGCTCCTGCCAGTCTTCGGGAGAGCTTTACTCCACCTGCCGTAGACACCACCATCGCTTGAATGGGATCGCCGACAGCGACCTCGATCCGGCCCTCGGAATTCATCAATTCTTCGACGTCGAGAACCGCCTCACCTTTACCTCCAACGTCGATCAGGGCTACTTCAGGGCCTATGGCTACAACCCGGCCTTCAACCGTTTCGCCTTTTTCAAGATGCCTCACTTGAAGTGAAGCCTCGAACATTGCGGCAAAGTCTTCTTCTTCAGGGTCACTCACAACCTGTTCCTCCTTCAATGGGTATTTCCCCGCGGCCGTTTTTTACCGGCTCGGGACTGTCTTACAAACCTCGATTTTATCAACGGGATCCAATCATACGAAGGGGAATCTCATCCTCGGGAAAATGAACAGTCGGTTATCAACAACAGGACATATTCCGGTATTATGAATACATTTTTATTTGCAGGAGAATGAAATGACGGAGTTACGGGGAGCGCAGAGAAAATATTTGCGGGGATTGGCAAACCTTATGCAACCGCTTGTTTACATAGGGAAAAACGGGTTGTCCGGAGCTGTGGTAGCCGCAATAAATGAGGGAATGGATGACCATGAACTGGTCAAGATAAAATTCCTGGAGTTCAAAGATGAGAAAAAAACTCTGGTTTCAGAAATTGAAAACAAAACCGGCGGAAATTGTGTCGGAATGATCGGGCACGTTGCAATATTCTATCGTCAACAGCGCGATCCCGGGAAACGAATTATAATACTCCCGAAGTAATGGTATCTCCCGCTTTTGACGGGATACCATTATCTGGACGCTTTCCGCAACCGGGTGATGAAAGCGGCCTGAAGTTCAGGATTGAATTATAATCAAAATTCAGTATTTTTAATTACCCCACAAAGGTCAAAGCAGCTATGAATGGCCGGCGCGAACGTCCACTTTTAAAGCGAAAGGCAAAGAATTCACAGGGACACTGGATAAAGACCAGGTTGGTCCCGCCGAGATGAAAGAGGGTAAAATAGAGGGCAAGAAAGTATCTTTTCACCTTGATCGGGACATCCAGGGTATGAAAATGAAGATCAAATGGGTGGGAAATATTACAGGCGAAGATGAAATAAAATTCAAACGTGAGGTTGAAGCGGGTTATCCAATTCAATGTAGAGTAATGCATTCATATATGAAAGCCTTTTTCGCCAGATGTCTGACGATGAGTATCGTCGCTTTGATCATGCTATTGCGAGTACAACTACCCGCCAGCGCCGGTCAGCTGCAATCGGCGGCCTGCGATTGTTTTCCATTTGAATCGCTCTCCCCGGAGCTTCGCACCCGGGCAGAACGGATGCTTCTGGAGGTTCTGGACAGCGAGGGGCTCTATACTATTGCGGCTGACATCAAGCCTATGAGTGACGTTGGCTTCAAGGCCATTGACGCACCGCCCATCTTCAAGGATCGGAGCGTCTGCCTCTCCGGCATGCTCGTTCTTGTTGCCGGCCTTGCAATTATAAGGTGGCACAATGTATGGCGACGCAACTTGACGATGTTCGTCGCAATATCCGGCGTTTTCCTGCTGTTCCTGGGATTGTTCAGGATTGCGACACGCACTTCCCGCAATGTCGACGAACTCGATCAGATCATGCGGGTCTGGAAGTGTGGGGGAGAAGTGTCGGGCGGGCTGTGGTGGTACGACGTGGTCTATGACGACCAGCATTCGATGAGCATGATTGTCTTTAATATCCCTAAGATGGCGGAGGTCATAGCCAACTACAAGGATTTCTTTTCCTCTATTGGAGTTTCTTCGTCATCCCCCGAACTCGATGTTGTAAATGCGATGGAACGTACAGACTGGATCGCCCGGCATCGGGGCTGCGGACTTTTGTACGGTTACCCTGAATACGCTGTGGATTTTTTCGTCGATGCCTACCGTCAACACCAGGTAACCGGTGAGTTCGTCGAGCGTGACTTCATCTTACTGCCAACGTTCCGCGGCGATAGCCTCGCAAAAGCACCTTTGTTTATGCTGTGCCGAAAGGTCAGGGAAGAACGAATGCCGACCACCTCCTCGCTGATCGCGTGCAACCTGTGTTCGAAGAGTATCTCAAACGGCGTGCCCGCCACATTTGTGACGACTCGGGAGCCGGCGTTCTATCGCTGGTGAGGGAATGGTTCGACGATGGAACCGGAGATGTGCGGCCATCCAACGCCTGGCGCCGAAGCAGCAGGACAGAGAATCTACGGGAAGCAAAATAACTGCATTCAACTAGCTTTTAATTCTGCGTTTTGATTACAGGTGAGGGCAGGAAATGTGAAACTGTGTGGAATGACTGGCGTCCCC
>CAZPHK010000135.1:0-12904 GCA_964586015.1 uncultured Acidobacteriota bacterium
TGCCCCTGCGGCGCTCGGAACGCGGCCCGCTGTACTTTTACCACGGGCTGATAGGGCCGTATCATCCCGTATCTGTATAGACACTATGGCATGATTGGAGATATTGGATTAATATATGTCCGAAAATCCTGACAATCTTAGGTGAATTGCGGTCCATAAGGAATTAATGCTTTACAGAAAATATCTCTGTAAAAGATTCAACAATTTTGCTCAAGGAGAAAATCATGAAAAAAACAATAATCTTGGTTTCAGTAATGACTGTTCTGATGTCGGCGCCTTTGATTGCTCAGGATTATCCAAAAGCTGAAGTTTTCGGAGGTTTTTCAATTCTCAGTTTAGGTTCGGAACAAGATCTTTTTTCCGACCGGATACAATTTTATGGATTTCAGGCTAATGCTGCTTTTAATTTCCATGAAAATGTAGGTATTGCGGCTGATTTCGGCGGACAGTTTAAAAGCGATGACGGTGACACCCTCCACATTTATGAGTTTCTTTTTGGGCCGCGCTTCAGCATGCGAGGGGAACGCGCCACGGTATTCGGCCAGGTCCTCTTTGGAGGCGCCAATATCGGAGATAGCGAAGATTCCATGAATGGTTTTGCAATAGGTATCGGCGGCGGTGTGGATGTCAATGTCAACGACCGGTTCGCCGTTCGCGTTGTCCAATTTGACTGGACTCCATCGCGTTATTCAAATGATTCAGGTGATTCGAGGTGGATGAAAAACGTTGTACGGTTTGGATTCGGAATCGTCATTAAGTAAAAACCAGTGCATTTCTTAAAGTTCTTTCCCACGATATCCGGATCGAATCTTTTGCCGAGGACAAGGAAGCAAGTTCTTATTTATAAAAGAAGAAAAAGAGAGCCGGCAGATGGATGGTGAAACGCTTTTAAGTGTGATGGTCGGTCTGGGATTGAGTGCCGCATGCGGTTTCCGGGTGTTTGTGCCCTTGCTGGTTATAAGTATCGCCTCTATGGCGGGACATCTTACGCTGTCTCCCGGTTTCGAGTGGATCGGAACCTACCCTGCACTGCTGGCCTTCGCTGTTGCGACCGTCCTGGAAATTGCCGGCTATTACATTCCCTGGGTGGATAACTTTCTCGATGTCATAGGCGCTCCGGTGGCGGTGACCGCAGGGATTATTGCCATGGCGTCAACAGTTACGGACGCGAGTCCATTTCTGCGGTGGTCCCTTGCAGTCATCGCCGGAGGCGGGATTGCAGCGACATTTCATGCCGTGACGGGTATGGCCCGCGCAGCCTCATCCGTTAAAACTGCTGGTTTTGGGAACTTTATCGTGTCTACAGCGGAGGCAGGAGGCGCAACCGTATTCTCCATCCTTGCCATTGTACTGCCGCTGCTCGGCGTGGCAATTATTGTCGTTTTCCTGATTGTCGCATGCCTGCCCGGACGAGCTGTGATTCGCAGAGTACGGTTAAAGAGGAGTGATGGCAGGATCATCCCTCACTGATTCATGGAAAGTATGAAAATCCGTGCCTGGCCGGTTTCCCATCCAGCTCCTTTTCTGTTCTACTCAATTTTATTTCCATTATTTTGATATGGTTCGGTTTGTCTTTCCCTCGGTTGCATCGTTTTCAGGTACGGAGAATTCATTTCTTGAGGTTGTTATCCATGCCCGGGATATTTCCCGCTTTCTTGGGGTTATTCAATGCCTTGCACTTCCGGGCATAGCATTCGGAACGGGGACCCTGTTCCTCGATATTGCGGCCGGCATGCCGGCCTATTGGGTTCCGGGAGAAGGCCCCTTGGTCACTCCCCTCGGCATCGCACTGTTCTGGTTGGCCCGCAGGGTGAAAAAGACCGCCAGACCGTATCCGAAACGGAACGGGTGAAAGGAAAAAAGTTACTACAGCACCGGCAATCGATGCTTTGCCGTTTTATATCTGATATTAGAAGTCGAGGCCGCAGGCGGATGCGAAAAGGGCGGACCGTGGCAAATACACGGATCGTACTGTTCGATGCCTTGCAAAAAATATATGCCTCGGCTAAATTGCTGTATATGGGAAATAATCGAAATTCATATCGTGCCGTGGGGAAGGAAGAATAATAGTCATGAGCGAAGAGACCAAAGAGGATTTCAATACTGCCAAAGATCCCAATGATTCCCAGGATGCACCTCTGGTGCTGGCGTCGGAGTTGCTGCCGGCACGCCTGCCCATTTTGCCGATCCGGCCCCGGCCGCTGTTCCCGGGGCTTCCGATCCCGCTCGAGGTGGGGCCGGAACAGGTCGCCCTGGTGCAGCATGCGATGGAATATGCCTCCAAAACTTTGGGGATCGTTCTGGTCCGCGATCCAAACGGCACCGACGTGCCCGAGAACCTGCACCGGGTCGGTGTCGCGGCAAAAATTCTAAAGGCGTTTCAGGGTGCAGGAGATACGCCCGGAATCCTGATCAACAGCGTCGAACGTTTTTCCATTGTGGATGTAAAAAAAGCCGAATTCGGGATGGTCGCCGATGTGAAATATCCGGAAACGGCCAGACTGGAGATCAACGAAGAGCTCAAAGCTTATGCGATGGCGGTCATAACCACCCTGAAGGAGCTCGTAAAGCTGAATCCGCTTCAATCGGAAGCCATCAAGATGTTTCTCGGTCGATCCACGTTCGATGATCCCGGGAGGCTGGCGGATTTTGCGGCGAATCTGACGACCGCGAACGGAGCTGAATTGCAGGAGGTTCTGGAAACGTTCGATGTCCCGGCGCGGATAGAACGCGTTCTCGTCCTACTCAAACGGGAGGTGGAGATATCCAAGCTGCACGTTGAGATCAACAAGCAGATCCAGGAGAAAATTTCCGGGCAGCAGCGGGAGTTTTTTCTAAGGGAACAGCTCAAGGCGATTAAAAAAGAGCTCGGTCTGGAGAAGGAAGGAAAGACGACGGAGATCGAAAAGTTCCAGGAGCGGCTCAAGGAACTGAAATTGAACGAAGAGGCGCAAAAGGCTGTCGATGATGAAATGGACAAATTCCAGCTGCTGGAACCGCATTCGCCCGAATATGCCGTATCCCGCAATTATCTCGACTGGCTTACTGCGCTTCCGTGGGGCAAGTTCAGCAAGGATTCCTATGACGTAAATAAGGCCAGGAGGATTCTGGATCGGGATCACTATGGACTTGAAGATGTCAAAGAGAGGATCCTCGAATTTATCGCGGTCGGAAAGCTCAAGGGGGATATCGCAGGTTCGATCCTGTGCCTTGTGGGCCCGCCGGGTGTCGGTAAAACCTCGGTCGGCAAAAGCATCGCCGATGCGCTCGGAAGGCATTTTTATCGATTTTCCCTCGGGGGGATGCGGGATGAGGCTGAAATAAAGGGGCATCGGCGTACCTATATCGGTGCGCTTCCGGGGAAATTTCTCCAGGCAATGAAAACGGTGGGGACATCCAATCCCCTGATTATGCTCGACGAGATCGACAAAATCGGCGCTTCCTTTCAGGGGGATCCCGCCTCGGCGCTTCTGGAAGTGCTGGACCCGGAGCAGAACCATGCGTTCCGGGACCATTACCTGGACGTACCTTTCGACCTGTCGAATGTTCTGTTTGTCTGCACCGGGAACCAGCTCGATACGATTCCACGCCCTCTGCTGGACAGGATGGAGATCATCCGGCTTTCAGGCTACATCGCCGAAGAAAAGCTGGAAATCGCCAGGCGGTATCTGATTCCCAAGGCTGTCGAGAGCACCGGGCTGAAGGAAAATCAGTTCACCATTCGTAAAGACGCATTGAGGCTTATCATCGAAGACTATGCGCGCGAGGCCGGCGTCAGGAACCTTGAAAATCTTATCAAGAAGATTGCCCGCAAGTCGGTAATGGAGATAGTTCGCGATTCTTCCAGGAAAATTAAGGTTTCCAAAAACGAAGTCGAATCCCTTCTTGGGAAGCCTGTTTTTACCGCGGACGAAATGTTCGAGAACATACCGGGCGTCGTTACGGGATTGGCGTGGACGAGTATGGGGGGAGCCACGCTGCAGATAGAGGCCACGGCCGTGAACAGCCGCAATAAAGGCTTCAAGCAGACCGGACAGCTCGGCGCCGTGATGGTGGAAAGCGCCGAGATCGCATATTCCTACGTTATGGCGCACCTGGAAAAGTACGGAGCCCAAAACGATTTCTTTGACAAGCGCTTTGTTCACATTCATGTGCCGGCAGGGGCGACTCCCAAGGACGGTCCGTCCGCCGGTATAACCATGGCTACGGCTCTTATCTCCATGATCCTGAAGAAGCCGGTTCGGAAGAGACTGGCTATGACGGGTGAATTGACCCTGACCGGACAGGTTCTGCCGATAGGCGGCGTGAAGGAAAAAGTGATCGCCGCGCGCCGGTCGGGATGCAAATCCCTTATTTTCCCCGAGTCCAACAAAAAGGATTACGACGAATTGCCGGACTACCTGAAAAAGGGCCTTACGGTTTTTTACGCATCCCGTTACGAAAATGTTTACAGGCATGCCTTCAATATCCGGACCTCTTCCAAATAAGGGCTTGCGTGATTGACGGAATCCGAATCTCATGACGATGATCGTGGTCGGCGGGCACTCCCGGAATGTCGGCAAGACATCGGTAGTCGCGGCGATTATCGCCGCCTGGCCGGAGTATTCCTGGACGGCCGTAAAAATGTCCTCGCACTGGCACAGCGACGGGGCAGCTTCCGGCGAAGAAGATAAAAAGGAAATCTGCCGGATAGATGAGGAGCACGATTGCAACAACTGCTCCGATACCGGCCGATTCCTCGCCGCAGGCGCGTCCAGATCCTTCTGGATTCGCATCCGGGAAGGGTGCATGAAGCAGGCATTGCCGCAGTTAATGCCGGTTCTTCATTCGAACCCTTATGTCATCATAGAAAGCAACGGTATAGTAAAGCATATTCAACCGTCCTTGTATCTGATGGTTCACAGATACGATGTCGAGGATTACAAGAACAGCGCGCGGGAGACCATCGGGTGCGCGCATGCCGTCGTTGCTTTGAACTGCGGCAGAACAGCGCCCGCCTGGAAAGAAAAAACGCCTGATATCGTTTCCGGCATTCCGATTTTCCCGGTCCAGGATCCGCGTGTTCTGCCCCAGGATCTGATTGAGTTTATCCGTCTCCGGCTTATCTGACCCACCATAATTTTGGAACGACTCCCGATACGAATCGTGTATTTGATTTGTACGAAGTTATTTATGAAGGGGAGGCAGATTATGAGTAAAGGCCTTAAATGCCTGGCGGCCGCTCTGGCGATTATTATGGCCGCCGCTGTCTGTATTCCGTCATCCTACGCACAGAACAGGGCGCTCCAATTCTATTTATCGGATAATTCCAGCGGAGCTTACCTGGGAATCCGGATGGCGGACGTGACGAAAGAAAACATGTCGGAGTATAAACTGGACAGCCCGCAGGGGGTGATTGTCGAATCGGTGGCCGAGGGCAGTCCTGCCGAAAGCGCGGACCTTGAGGAGAAGGATGTGATTCTTGAATTCGACGGATTTAAGGTCCGGTCCATGATACAGCTTTCCCGGTTGGTTAAGGAAACGCCGGTCGGGCGTGAAGTGGAAATGTTGATCAGCAGGGATGGGAAACGGAAAAATATAACGGTCCGGTTGGGGGAACGAAGTGAGCAAAGCGCAGAAGGTCGCTCGTTCACTGTTCCGGCACCGTTCGGGGACCGGGGCAATCGGGATTTTAATTTAATAATCCCGGATAGTCCGGCTTTTGGAGGGCCATGGGGACTCAGGGACGGAACGCCCAGGCTTGGAATTACCATTCAGGCGCTTACGGATCAGCTGGCAATGTACTTTGATGTTCCGGGCCAAAAAGGCGTACTGGTCACATCCGTTCGCGAAGGGTCTCCCAGTGCGGGAAAGCTGCAGGCAGGGGACGTCATTATTCGCGCCGACGATAAAATCGTCGACGATCCTGCAGGTTTGCACGTTATTGTGCAAAGAGCCACGGAGGACACCATCAGTTTCGATGTGATCCGGAATAAAAAGGAAATCAAGGTGGTTGTAAATTTTCAGGATGATACCGGTAATGAAGGCGGCAACAGCAAAGAATACAAACTGTAGTCCGGTTTTTTAATCCGCTTCATTTAACGCAGGGGCGAACACAAGGTTCGCCCCTACAAAAAACCGTTGCATGTTGAACGTTTACACGTTGCACGTTAAAAACAAAAAGATCGTTGAACGTTCAAACATAAAATTTATAAAAGAAGCTAACCCTTATTCAAATCGTAAATACGCCAGAACATGCCCTATGGACCTGCCGGTCAGCCCGAAACGTGCAACGACGCTTTAATCGGTTGGGGTGAACGTTTTGTTCCCATCAACATTGGAACAATTAAAACCATCGTACTGCCCCTCCAAATCAGCCCCAGTCTTTAATCTTTAATTTTTAATCTTCAATCAAAGAGCGCACACAAGGTTCGCCCCTTCCATTTTCCATTTTTGTGCTTGACTTTCACCTTTTTCTCACCCATATTAAGTGAAAAAAAGGTGAAACTATGAAGCTGACAAAGCGCCAGAAAGAAATACTCGATTTCATCACCGGATTCATCGATGAAAACGGATATTCCCCCAGCATGGAGGAAATAGCGGAGCATTTCCAGTTTGCCTCCCTGAATGCGGTATTCAAGCACCTGGAGGCTTTGGAAAGCCGGGGCTATCTGCATCGGGATACCAACCGCGCAAGGTCCATCCAATTGTCTCACGAAGATCCTGCCGGTATCCAGGCGTTGCCCCTGTTCGGTTATATTGCCGCCGGTCAGCCTATCGAGGCCGTTTCTTCGCCTGAAACTTTGCAGGTGCCTGAGGAATTTCTCCCCGGACGGGGCAGATATTACGTATTGCGGGTTCAGGGAGAATCAATGATAGACGAACACATCAAAGACGGGGATTACGTTGTCGTGGAGTCCCGGGAAACGGCCCGGCCCGGAGAGACGGTAGTGGCCTTAATCGATGATGAAAATGTAACGCTGAAGAAGTTTTTTTCCGAAGGGACGCATATCAGGCTTCAGCCCGCCAACGAAATGCTTGATCCGATCATCCTGGATTCGTCGAGGGTGAAAATCCAGGGTGTGGTTGTGAGCGTAATGAGAAAATATCATTAACCCCATTACCACGTACGGGCGAACCTTCCGGCTTCGCTTTCAGCTACGCCGGACAAGTTGGTGTTCGCCCGGATGACAAGAGCCCGTGGCTTCAATTTATAGCAGAGGGAATCATGTACAAAGTTTATTCCGTGAAAATTAATGGCCGAACTTTCGAAAGCCGGAACCTCAAGGAACTGCTTGCACGCGCTGTCAATGCCAAGCGGAATCCGGATCCCGGAATGATGCATAAGACTCCATTATACGGGCAGATATCCACAGCCGGGCCCGGCGGATCCTGCATGGATCCCGGTAGTGCTGTCGTTCATTGATCGGTTGCCTTCCTGTAACCTGTGAATGGAAATCGTTAGTTATTATCAATAATCTGAAATTTGAAATCTAAGGTCAAAGTCTAAACAAACAGTGTGCGGGGGGTGTCAAAAATCCGTTGCACATCATTTAAGCAAATAGGTAGGAAGCTGTTTGCGGTCAATGGATTAGGCCTGTTAAAAACTCACTTTTCCTCCAGTTTTCCACAAATTCTGTGAATAATCTTTCTTTAGCATTATGCCGCTTCCATGTCGTGATGATTGACGAGGTTTGCCAGGTTTTCCCCGACGCCGACGAGGACGTCGGAGTTCTCGATTCCCGAAAGCCATCGGTTTTCGATGACATCCGCTCCTGCCAGAGCGCCGACAAAACATCCGGCGAGGGAGCCGATGGAAGCCGCGGCATCTCCGGAGTTCACAGCGGCCAGTACGGCGCTGGACAGGTCCCTGGAATACTTCAAAAAACAGTAAACGGCTGCGGGGACTGCTTCCATTATATTGGAACTTGTTCCTATCTCAAAAAGGGCTTCTTTTGGGGATAGATGTACAATCTGGGTCGCCCAGCGCATCAATCCGGCCAGATCTTCATTAAGATGGCTGATATAGTCGGCCGTTTCAAGAACCTGGTCGGCCGGCCAGGAGCGTTCATCGGATTGGACAAGTCTGGAGATCAGATAGGCGACGGCAACGCAGGCGGCCCGTGCGCTGGGTTCATTGTGCGTAATAATGCAATTATCCAGCGCAGCGCGAGTCAGAGTCTGCGGATTTTTGTAATACATAAGTCCTATGGGAGGCATCCTGGAAGTCGCCTGGCAGTCGCTGCTGAAGATTCCGCTTTTATTCCACTGCCTGCCCGTCGACAGGTGCTTGCAGGCTCTCATATTGGCACTTGAAGGCGTTCGATGCGGGACGGTATTCAGATACCAGGAAAGCAGGGAGTCCGCCTGCCTGGCAGGATCCATCTTTTTGCACTCGATCAGGCATTCCGCGGTTGCAAGAAGGGTTTGAGTGTTATCGGTGTAGGAACCCTGTGGGAGAAAATCGCTGGCATGCCCGGCAGGCGCTTGCATGAAGCCGGATATCCCTTTGCCGTAATATCGCTGGATCTGTTCACGGCTTAGGAATTCCACCGGCATCCCCAGGGCGTCTCCGATGGCGAACCCTACAACAGTACCGATACAGCGGCTTTTTATCTCGTTGGGTCCCATGGGGTCACTTCCTTATAGAAAATAATAGCATGACGGAGACGCCTATCCCAGGAAGACTGCACCCAAAATTACACGGGACTGTCCGACAATGGTTTCCCTTGGGTGCGATTCGCCACATGGTACGTCCTGCTGGACGGAAATCGGATGGAATCGGCGCAGGCCCTCAGGATCGCGAATTTTTTTCTGCAACAATCATATGTTGACGATTCGCGATTGGCGGTTAAATATTGACGGACTGCGGTAAGGACGGGAATGCGACCATCAATGACTAAGGGAGGTGCCGATGCCGCTTTCAACGATCGATTGGCTGATCATAATTGCCTATCTGACTTTGACCGTGTGCATCGGTCTGTATTTACGGAGACGCGCGACGGCTTCGACCGAGGATTATTTTGTCGGCGGCAGGAAAGTGACCTGGTGGTTGGCCGGAACGTCCATGGTTGCCACGACATTTGCCGCGGATACGCCTCTTGCAGTGACGGGGCTGGTGGCCAGTCACGGGATTGCCGGCAATTGGCTCTGGTGGAATATGCTGATGAGCGGAATGCTGACCGTCTTTTTTTACGCCCGGTTGTGGCGTCGAGCCGGAGTGATAACGGATGTAGAGTTCGCTGAGATACGCTATAGCGGCAGGCCCGCCGCTTTTCTCAGGGGATTCCGCGCCCTTTACCTGGGATTCCCGATCAACTGTATCGTTATGGGTTGGGTGAACCTGGCAATGGCAAAAATCCTGAAACTGATTTTTGGGATTACGGAGATCCAGGCTCTACTAATCGTGTTCGGAATTATGCTCCTTACGGCCGCCATTTCAACCCTGTCCGGCCTGTGGGGGGTTCTGGTCACGGATATATTTCAGTTTGTGCTGATGATGGCAATGATGATTGTCCTTGCATTTTTTGCCGTCAAATCGGTGGGAGGCATGGATGAACTTATCCTGAAGCTTCAGGCACTGGATGCCGGCAAGGCCGCTGCAGGAGGAGGCCGGGGATCCATACTCTCTTTTGTACCGGATATAGGGTCAGCCTGGATGCCGATCCTGACGTTTGTAGTCTACCTGGCCGTCAATTGGTGGGCTACCTGGTACCCGGGCGCGGAGCCTGGCGGCGGCGGATACATCGCCCAGCGGATTCTTTCCTCCAAAGACGAAAAGCATTCCCTGCTGGCGACCCTCTGGTTCAATATCGCGCACTATGCCGTGCGTCCATGGCCATGGATACTGGTCGCCCTGTGCTCTCTTGTTCTTTATCCATCGCTGGCCGAAGCTGAAAAGGAAACCGGTTTCATCAAAGTTATTATGGATCCCCGGGTTTTTCCCGCGGCCCTGCGGGGACTAATCCTCGCTGCTTTCGGCGCCGCCTATATATCGACCATCACGACGCAGTTTAATTGGGGTGCATCCTACATCATCAACGATTTCTATAAACGGTTTTTGATTCGTGGCCGAAGCGAACGGCACTACGTGATAGCGTCTCAAGCAGCGACCGTCGCTGTCATGATAGCTTCGTGCGTTGTTGCCTATTTTTTCAACACGATAGAAGAAGCATGGAAATTTTTAATAGCGATCAGCGCTGGGACGGGAAGCGTTTTCATCCTTCGGTGGTTCTGGTGGCGCATCAATGCCTGGAGTGAAATCTCGGCCATGCTGGCGTCATTTTTTGTCTCGATGCTGCTGCAGTTTTACTTCAAACTGGACAGCGACAATCCGGTTCAATTTGCCTGGACCGTGATCATTACGGTTTTTTGCTCCACGGTCATCTGGGTACTGACGACATTCCTGACCGCGCCCGAGAAAGAGGAAACCCTCGTTTCCTTTTACAGGAAAGTCCGGCCGGGAGCATCCTTTTGGGGGCCTGTTGTCGGGAAGGCTCCCGATGTGCCGACCCGGTCCAGAGGCGCCTGTAATCTGCTGGATTGGTTTTGCGGGTGTGTTATGGTGTATCTGGTTCTGTTCGGGGTGGGCAAGATTATTTTTGGGCAATGGTTGTTGGGATCCGCTTTCCTTATTCTTGCATCGATCGCAGGGCTGATTATATATTGGGATCTGAACCGTCGAGGATGGAAAACCGTATTTGAGTGATCCGGATCATAAGGACTGCCGAAAAATCCTATTAGCGGTCCCTGCTTACCGGCATATCATGTTTTGATGTATAATTTTTCCCTGATTCGTAACAAACGGGATTTTAATGCTACAAAAAGCGTTAAAAGCTTATTATAGTAAGTTGCGTGTGGCTTGTATAGTTGGGGTGGCAGTCTGCCTGTTGTCAGCGGCTGCTTCCGCGGGCGGCGATTCCATACCCAAAGTCCTTAACGGTATCGATGTTTTATACCGACAGAATTTCAAGCCTCTTGCCGGGAAACGCGTTGGATTGATCACGAACCATACGGGACTGGCCGCCGACGGGACTCCAACGATCGATCTTTTATTTCGGTCGGATGTTTGCGAGCTGGTTGCTCTTTTCAGTCCGGAGCATGGAATACGAGGAACTCTGGACGAAAGAGTCGGCTCCTCCGCGGACGCGGCTACGGGCCTCCCTGTCTACAGCCTGTACGGAAGTACCAGGAAGCCGACACCTGAAATGCTCCAGAAGATAGAAGCATTGGTTTTTGACGTTCAGGATATCGGTGCACGATTTTATACGTATATTACGACTATGGGATATTGCATGGAAGCAGCGGCCGAAGCCCGGATACCCTTCTACGTTCTGGACCGTCCGAATCCCATCGGCGGTGTGCAGGTGGAAGGTCCCATGCTGGATAGCGATAGAACATCGTTTGTCGGGTATATGCCGTTGCCTGTCCGTCATGGGATGACGGTAGGAGAGCTTGCACGCTATTTCAACCGGGAAAACGCAATCGGTGCGACTTTGCGCGTTATCGAGATGGAAGGCTGGCATCGGGAGTTTTACTACAGCGATACGGGGCAGCTCTGGGTTAATCCGTCACCGAACATGCGGAGTCTGACGGCTGCCATTCTTTATCCCGGAATTTGCCTGCTTGAGCAGACCAATGTTTCGGTGGGGCGGGGTACCGAAAGGCCTTTTGAAGTGGTCGGCGCTCCATGGATCGAACCGCGACGGTTTGCGGCCGCACTTCATGAAGAGCTGCCGCCCGGTGTGGATTTTGTTCCGATGAATTTCACGCCGGAGGCGGGACCGCATTCCGGTGAAAAATGCGGCGGCGTTAGTGTAATGATCACCCAAAGAGACCGGGTCCATTCGGTTCTTGTGGGACTTACGATGGTTTCGGTATTGCACCGGCTGTATCCGAATGATTTTAGGATGGATGATGTAGTGATAATATTAGGCAATGCAAAAGCCATGCGAATGCTGCGTTCGGGAGCGCCTCCGGCCGAGGTAATCCAAGCGTGCGGTCCCGAAGTGGAGAAATTTCTGACTGGACGAAGCGAGGCTTTGATCTATAACCAGATACAATGAAGCTGTTCAACACGCTGTCTACCGACAAGCCCCGACGCAGGGAAGTGAGGCAATATGACTCCGGCTGTTAAACGAAAGAAGAGGAAGGACGAAATCAAGGTCACTATCGCTCCGTTTCGCAATCTGGCGGACTACAAAACTTGTGAAGACATCCAGAAGGAAGTCTGGAATTCGGAAGCTATTGACGTAGTTCCCGTAATGATGTTGCTGGAAGCCCATCGTTCCGGAGGAATCCTGCTGGGCGCCTACAGTAATCTCGGCGATCTGATCGGATTCGCCTTCAGCCTTCTCGGTGCGGATAAAAAAGCTCCGATCCAGCATTCCTGCCTTCTGGCCGTCCGCGTTGCCTATAGGAATTTTGATATAGGATTCAAGCTGAAAGCGGCCCAGCGGAAAGAGGCTCTGAAACGTAAAATCAATCTGATTACCGCCTCCTTCGATCCCATGCAGCCCATGAATGCATACTTTACTCTGGGAAAACTGGGAGCCTCTTCCGACCAGTACGAAGAAAACTATTATGGGGAAACAACGAGGGCTTCAGACCGCGGCTTGCCCACGGACCGGCTTTTGACGAAATGGGATCTGGAATCCGGCGAGGTGGTGCGCCGGCTGGAAACAGGACCGCCGCGTCACGATCTCAGGAAGGAAATGAAAAAGCTGAAAGTTATTAACGGACTTAAAGAAACATTGCCGGGATTGATGAAGCCTTCCGGAATAAAGCTGAACTTCGCAGAAGATAAATTTCTTTTTGAAGTGCCCTATAACCTTCAGGAAATTAAGAGCCGCGATTTGGGAATCGCCATGGAATGGCAGTCGAAAATGCGCCAGACCTTCCGGCACTATTTCAGGAAAGGCTATGC
>CAZPHK010000136.1:0-12867 GCA_964586015.1 uncultured Acidobacteriota bacterium
GAATCCATTGGCTGCAGGGGATGTACTCATCGGTCCAGAAATTCAGGCATTTTTTTAGAAAATCCAGCACGACGTTTCTTTGGCCGCGATCCAGAAGTTCCTTGGCAAGGCTCATATTCGGTCTAAAAGGATTTTTCCTCTCTGCAGACCAAGGAATGTTGCCGGAGGCAAGCAGATATTCACCGGCCCCTTCAAGGTCCCCGTTCTGTATCGCGATCATGCCGAGAACGTAATTGCCTTCATAAATCCATGATGGACCTGATGGATTCTCCAGCATCCGGTTTGCATAATCGGTTGCCTTTTCCAAATCTCCTGTCGTTAGAGCCATTCTGGTCATTTCCAGTAACAACACAGGTTTTTGAAAATTCGGTGCTCCACCAACAAAGGTTACAGTAGGATAGCCGGGCGGAGTTGTGAAAGATAGCGGCTTGGAATTCGCATAGGCATCCTCATAGGCACGAAGCGACGCCTCGGCCCAAACCTGCTTGTCCTGCTCCGGGCTTTCCATCATTTTTATTCTGTAGGCATGCGCCAGTTTTTCATCCCATTCCGCACTGTTTTCAGGATCCAGGCTTTTCCCCAACTGGTAGCACTCGATTGCCTGGTCGGTATAGCCTACTGAAAAATAGTCTCCGGCATTGCAGATTACCTGGAGATTATCCGGATATTTATCCAGCTGCTGCATCCATAATCCTGCTACTTCGTCATTTCTATGGGGTAAAAATATGTCCAGCCCTTCGGTTTCAGGGTGGTTTTCAAGGAACCATAGGGCATTTTCTACCGTTTTGTTGTGGGCGATTTCATCCGTCGATCGCTTGTTCATATAATATGCAAGAAGCATGGACCGGCTTCGAAGATCGTGCGGATCCTGCTTAACAATCGTTTCCAGTTCGGCGACCTCTTCCGGCGTCAGGTTGAGGGCTTCCATAAACAATAACGCGGGAGAGGAAGCAGACCTTTCTGCAAGGCCCGTATTTTGTGTGTCCCCGACTGTAGATTCGGGTTTTTCCGTTTCAACCCGGCCCTGAAGGCCGGCCACACAGAGTGCACAGACGGCGCAGAGGGCAAAAACCGCAGTTTTAATCCGGGAACCCGTGCGCATGGAAATGCTCCTTTTCTTTGAAAGAATCAGCTCCATCCTTGCTCTCAGGCTGAAACGTTTGCCCGCCATGGCCGCGGCTGACGGGTAATTGCCGATAAGGCAGACTTTCTCGGCGAGATCCGCCAGGCACTGGGAATACACTCTTGGATGGAGTTCATTCAGCACGTAGTTGTCCGATATTTCCTCGCCGGCAAGTTCGTGTTCGGAGTTTACGGCGTAAACGAGAGGATTCCACCAGTGGGCGGCCAGGATGGTTCTTTTGATAACGCCAATGAGATGATCGTAGTGATAGATGTGAGCCAGTTCGTGCAGCAGGATGCTTTTCAGTTCGTTTTCTTTCAAATTTCCAAAAAGCTTTTCCGGAATAATAACGACGGGATTCAGCAGCCCGATCGTAATCGGAGATTCGATTCTTGGAGACGTGTAAAGTTCCGGGCTCCGGTTCTTCCAGAAAGTTGCGGCAATGGTTCGGACCATGGCATGAAACGGACCTTCAGGGACCTTTGACAGGCCGGCCCGGAATCTCTTCACCAGCACCACTCCATAGCCAAGCCTCAATAACTGGAACAGAAGCCCGCACAGCCATACCGCTCCCAGAATATTAATGGAAAGGATCGCAGCAGCGGGCAATTGAAAGGATTTGGGGGACAGCTCCATTGCAGGGCCAGACTGTCCATTCCTCCCGGTGAGAGGTCGGGATCCAGGCTGTGGAGTACGCGACATTTCCAAAGGGAGCGGCTGCATATTCCGTCCGGACGCCGATGCGGAGTTTGCAGCGCTTCTCGCCGTGGAACTGGTCCTGTTGAATTGAAACCAGGTTATACCGGACAACCGGAAACCGATCGAAATCACCAGAACCAGACCAAGAGCGGCTAGAGTTCCCGTGCAGACAAGCCTGCGGACAGGGGCGGACCTTCCGGACAGAAGTTTTATAGCCGCGATTCCTAAAAATGAAATCAGAATGGACTGAGCGGCCAGGGAAATGAGCAGACCGGCCAGGTCCTGACTTTCAAAAACAGAAAGCATACTCATTTGTTTACTCCTCGTATTTATCGATCAGTTCCCGAAGCTGTTTGATTTCTTCGGGCGAAACCGCCGACCGCCTGAAAAAGGCCTTGACCAGCTCCACGCAGGAACCTCCAAAAACGCGTTCCCCGATATCCAGCGCGATCGCCGCGGACGCCTCGCTGCGCGGTATGGTCGGTCGGAATATGAATCGGTTTCCTTCCCGGCGATGTGTGAGCCAGCCTTTATCCTCCAGCCGGCCCACCTGGACCTGGATGGTCGACCGTTTCAGCTCCCGGCTGTTTGCGGCGTTGACCTCGCGCAGGATTTCAGTCACGGTCAGCTCCCCCGCTTTCCATACCGCATCCATAATCTCGAATTCCGCCGGCGTCAGTTTGGGCAGCTGGCCTTTTTTCATGACTGGAATCTCCTTGATGACAAGTGTCGTTATTTATACTTAACGACATTTGTCATTATTATCAATAGAAAATTATTTTAAAATGAAGTTTTTTGTAGATACGTAACCTGGAAGATATGTATCCGAAATTGGCTCGAGATACTTTAAGGCGTCTTCCCTGAAGTGCGGGAGCTTGCTCCTGCCTTGATTAAACGTCGAATTAACAATGGCGGGAGCAAGCTCCCGCACTCCAGGGAAGATGTCGTCAAAGAGATTAATTGGCTGGCTTGTGAAATTCCAGCCAGATGCCGTATTTGACATCGCCGGCCCCGGCCGGATGGGGTATTCGAATTCTGTAATTTTCTATGCCTAGAGCGTTTACGATGTTTTCCATTTGCCCTGCCACTTTTCCTACATCGTAACTCAGGTCGAAATCCCGTTTCTTCTGCCCGGCCCGGATCTGCCGGGCGGTTTCTACTGGAAGATTGTCCGAAAAGCCCCGCCCGATGAAGGCGGCGCCTCCGGGCTTCAGCACCCGGTATATTTCGGCAATCGCCTTATGAAGGTCTCCCCAGAATTGAAAGGATCCCCGGGACACCAGGATGTCGGCATAATTGTCCCGAAAAGGAAGATCGACGGCATCTGCGTATATGGCACTCACCCTGTTTTCAAAACCGGCCTCGGCGGCTCTCTGTATGAATCCCGGGAAAAAGCGGGGATTGATGTCGGCATTGATCCAGTGCAGATTTTCGGTGCGTCTGCACAGTTCGATAATCAGGTCGCCCGGACCGCTGCCGAGATCGATCCCGATGCCGGTCTTGTCCGCCAGTCCGAATTCCGTGACAATCTGCTCCGCCAGCGGCCCGTACACGGGTTTCAGTGTGGAGGCCGTCACCGGACGAAAAGTTTCCGGCTGCGGCTGCTGGGCAGCCCATGCAGTATTTATAAGAACAGGAATTAGTATTGCGAATCTAAGAAATGAAGCGATCATAACTTCCACTCCAGTTTTTAAATGAGCACTACCTCTTACAGCAATCCAACGGGAAACCATTAACCTTGAACCCTGAACGCTGAACCCTGAACGGAATTACGAAAAATCCTTCCCCATAATTACATTAAAAAGAAGTATGAGCACCGCGGCGGGCGCTATGATCCGCACAATCCAGAGCCAGACGGTGAAGGCCCAGTTGGGCTTCTCCAGCCCCAACTCTCCCATGCAGTATTTTTTGCCGAGTTTCCATCCGACAAAAAGGGTTATCAGAAAGCCGCCCGTGGGGAGCATCCAGTTGGCCGCAAGGTGATCCAGCGTGGCGAGGACGCCCTCCTTTCCTTTGAAGATACTGAATGAGGACAAAAGCCTGTTGGCCCCGAGAGAAAGCGCGGCCAGGATGGAACCGATAAAGACGACGGATGTTGTGACCAGGGTGGCGCGCGACCTTCGCCAGCCTTTCTGGTCGATCAGCAGCGATGCCGTCACCTCTCCCAGCGATATGGTTGAGGAGAGAGCCGCGAATGCAACCAGCACGAAAAACAGGGGGCCGAGCAGAAATCCTCCCGGCATCTCCGTATAAAAAAGGTCGGGCAGCGTTATGAAGAGCATGCCGATTGTGGATCCGGAAATGCGGTTTTCCAGGCCGGGGACCGAAAAGATTATCGTAAACATGGCGATGCAGGCGAGAAGGGCCACGATGGTGTCGAGCACAACCACCCAGAAAGCCGATTTGAAGATGGACTCTTTTTTGCCCATGTAGGATCCGTAGGCGACCATGGCTCCCAGTCCCAGGGACAACGAGAAGAACGCCTGGCCCATGGCCTCCAGGAATCCCTCCTTGCCCAGTTTGGAAAAATCGGGGGCGAAAATTTCCGCGAACGCTGCGTTGCGGCCTTCCATGGTCAGCGTCGTGAACACAAGATACAGGAGAATGATAAAGAGCGCCGGCATCAGGATTTTAGTCGCCTTTTCGATGCCGCCGCCGATTCCGCGGTATACGATGAACGCCGTGAACAGGGTAAAGATCAGCGTAAGTCCGATCTGGAGAGGGCCGTTGGACAGGAACGCGTTGAATGCGCCTTCAGGGGGAAGCGCGTATCCCTTGAAAGACCAGCCGAGGCACTGTATGAAGGATCTCAGGGACCATCCGGCGATGACCATGTAATAGGACTGTATTACGGCCGCGGAGGCCACACCGAGCCAGCCCACTCCGGACCAGCCTCTGCCGCCGAGTTTGGTGAACGCCGGCACGGGGCTGAGCTGCGTGGAACGGCCGATGAGAATCTCGCTCATCATAAGGGGAAGCCCGATAACAAAGACCGCCAGGAGATAGACGATGACAAAGGCGCCGCCGTTGTTGTCCCATGTAATGTAAGGAAACTTCCACAGGTTCCCGAGTCCTACGGCGGACCCTGCCGCTGCCAGCACGAATCCTGCACGGGATCCCCAGCTGTCTCTTACGGAATGGCTCATTGAAATTTCCTTCTACGATGAGTGTTTGCGTACAAAACGTTCCGCTTTTCTTACAACCTGAGTTCTCGAATTCATGAATTGGCGTTTTACGAAATTCAGGACTTTCGTTTTGGGACCGATCCGGTCGTAGAACTGATCGAAGGCATCGATGGCGTGGCCGATCGCGACATTGCGGCATTCGGGAGAAGGATTCCCTTTATTCAGGTAATCGGCTTTTCCCACCTTTAGAATTTCTTTCGTGACGGGATCGGCGAGAGCAGGCCTGGCACGAACGATATTCACCGAAGCGCCGATGATGTTCGCCGCCGTAACCATGACGGGTCCGCCGATCGGCGTGTAGTATTTCCTGAAGATATTCTCAAACCTGTTCTCCGTGTCGACGGCGGTCAGGTTGGCCACGGTTTGAACGGCGCCCCATTTAAGGAAACTGTTTTCATGGTCCAGCATTCGGACGAAAACATCGAAATATGGATAGAGCAGCTCCGGTTTGATTTCGGAAACGCGGCGCAGCGCTTTCTCATAGGCATATTTTTTGGAGCTTTTCTCATCCTGCAGGGCTTCGACCAGTACGGGAATCTGCCGCCTGTTCTTAGCGAGCTGATCGGAAATGGAGTCGATATCCGCTCCCCCGGCGCCAAGCTGATCCAAAATGTTCGTGGAAATCATTTTCAGAGTTCCCCCTGTAGTTTGCACTTCCGCTCTGTATGTCCCCGCCTTGCCTGCAATCCGTGATTTTACATCCGCGGTTAAAAAAGAAAATGAGCGATCGTCGCTGCAATCAGCAAAGACAGAATCGCTCTTTCCAACATTATGACGATGAGATTTTTAACGCTGAGACGTACATCGGTTGCCAGGAGACAGGGGATGGAACCGGAGAAAAACAGTATCAATGCGATCGATACGACTCCGACTACAAATTTCGACATCATGGCCACGCCCGGTGTCCCGGCCACCAGGACGGACGGGATAAACATCTCGGCCATTGTCACGGCGGCGGCTTTGGCCACAAGGCCGGGATCCGGCAGCCGGGTCAGATAAGTGAAAGGGTAGAAAATATAGCCGATGTAATCGAAAACCGGGGTTGTTTCCACCAGGACGAGCGAAATGAGCCCCACGGAAATTATGGTGGATATCAACCTGAAGGTCATGAACATTCCGTCCTTCAAATTGGCCCAGATATTGCGATGGAGAGAGCCGGACTTTTCGGCTGCCGCAAGACCGGACCGCACCGCGTTGAGCAGCAAATTCCCTTTAAGGGCCGGTTCGGGATTTCCGCTGCCGTGATAGTACCCGTTGCGTATCGATCTCAGCGGGTACAGCCTGGGTGTAATGGCCGAAACCAGGTAGGTTACGAGCAGTGTGGTCCAGAAAAACGTATTCCAGTTTTCCATAAGACCCAGGGTTCTTGCTACAATGACCATAAAACTTGCGGAAACGCTGGAAAATCCGGTCAGTATGATCGCCGCTTCCCGCTCCGTGTATTTTCCTTCCTTATAAATATGATTTGTCAGGAACATTGCAATGGCGAAGCTGCCCACAAAAGAGGTCACGGCGTCCACGGCGGACCTTCCGGGCAATTTCCACACGGGGCGCATGACCGGTTGCATGAGGACGCCGATAAATTCCAGCAATCCGTAGCAGATTATAAAAGTTAAAAAGATGGACCCCAGAGGCACGATAATGGCGACGGGTACGGCCACTTTTGTCCACAGAAACGGCAGCACGTCCTCTTCCATCAGCCAGCCGGGTCCGATTCGGAAGTAGACCATGAATCCCGCTCCGATGCCGAGCAGTTTGAGGATGGAAAGCACCGTGGTGATCCCATCGCGGTTCCAGCTCTTGTCGTAAAAGGGAAGGAGGCCTCCGATCACTATAATGATGAGGGCAAAAAGCGGGCCGAACCACGGGACGGTGTTCTGTATAAAGGTGAGGATATGATCCAGGAGTATGGTTGTCGTGTTGTTTATGGAAACCGGGACGAAGAATATAAAGGAGCCCAGAAAACTCCATACAATGAATTTAAATATCGGTCTATAACTTTTAACGCCGGAATCTGAAGTATTCTTAGCCATTACCTTCCCGAATAGAATGCCTTCCGTCGATGGAGGTTCCCATTAGTGTGAATATGAATTCAGGCGGCCCATGATATATTGCCGCCGGTTCAGAATCAATAATTCAGATTCCGGCGCCCGGATTATTGGGACGGTTCCTGGTGTAATATGCATCCGAAAGAAATAATGTTCCTGCTTAAGCGGGAACAGGGAATCTTGAGCGTGTCTGAAGAAGAGTTCGATACAATTTTTTATAATGCAAAGGCGATTACGCTGGACCCTGCACTGCCGGAGGCCTCTCTCGTTGCCGTTAAGTCGGGCCGTATTGCGCTGGTTTCCGGAACGCGGATGGTCGGGGGCCTGAAAGGGCGCGCGGCCCATGTTGTCGATTGCGCCGGAAGGACGCTGCTGCCCGGATTTGTCGACGCGCACTGCCATTTGGCCGCCTACGCGGAAAGCCTGGTGTCGTTGAGCCTTTCTCCAGGGGACGGGGTTCGGTCCGTTTCGGACATCCAGGACGCCATACGGGATGCGTGCGCGCAGGTTCCTCCCGGGGAATGGATAAGGGGAAAAGGCTACAATGAATTCTACCTGGATGAAAAAAGGCACCCGAACCTCCGGGAACTGGATTCGGCGGCGCCCCTGAATCCGGTGAAGCTGACGCATCGCTCGGGGCATGCCCATGCTCTGAACAGCCTGGCTCTGCGGAAGGTTGGAATCCATGACGCAACCGGGGATCCCCCCGGAGGCATGATAGACCGTGATTTTGAAACCGGCCTGCCTACAGGTCTTTTGTTCGGCATGGGCGGATATCTGTCCGGCAAGGTCCCCGCGCTGGAAGCAGTCGAAATGGAACGCGGGCTGGAACGGGCGAATGAAAAGCTGCTTTCCTGCGGCGTCACGTCGGTCCAGGATGCTACGTCTTCGAATGATTCAAAACAATGGGAAAGATTCAAGTTCTGGAAGCGGAGGGGACTCTTCGCCCCCAGACTCACGATGATGCTTGGATTGCGGGCATTTAATGATTTTGATGAGAAGACGTATGCTTCCCGCTTTCCCGACACGGATCTTAAATTGGGCGCCGTGAAGATAATCGCCGGCCGGGTAACCGGCAGTCTTGAACCCGCGCAGGATGAATTGAACCGAATCATCGCATCCATTCACTCCGCGGGATTTCAGGCCGCGATTCATGCCGTTGAAGAACCGGTCGTAGCGGCCTGCGTCGATGGCTTTGCCGGCGCCTTGCGCCGGCATCCCGCACCGGCTGCGCGCCATCGCATCGAACACTGCTCGGTCTGCCGACCTGCACTGCTGCGGCGCCTGTCTGATCTTGGAGCCATGGTGGTGACGCAGCCGGCATTTCTGCACTACGAAGGCGATCGCTACCTGGAGACCGTCCCCCCTGGTGATCTGGAAAATCTGTATCCGGCGGGAGCGATGCTCGAAAACGGTCTCGGAGTAGGGTTCGGTTCCGATTTCCCGATAGTGGATCCCAACCCGATGGCCGGCATCGCCGCTGCCGTTACGCGACGGACCGGAGAGGGTCGCCGTATGCCGGGGCGATGCGTAGATCTTTATCATTCCCTTAAAATGCAGACCTCAGGAAGTGCTGCGGCAAATTTCGAGGAAGACATAAAAGGTTCCATCAGCCCCGGGAAAATGGCGGATTTCATATTGTTAAACGAAGATCCGTTTTCCGTCTCCACCGACTGCATCAAGGACATCCGGGTGTTTATGACGGTACTCGGCGGGAAGATTGTATGGTCCGAACCGTGATTTTTAACCGTCGATGGATTTATTGCAGACGCCGGGATCATTTTGCTTTAAAGTAATGCCCGCACACGAAAAACCAAGGGCAGGGATATAACTGTAGCGGCAGGCAGGAGGGAAAATGGGCGGATTATTCGGGGCGACATCCAAGGAAGATTGCAGCATCGACCTGTTTTACGGGACCGACTACCACTCGCATCTCGGCACCCGGCGGGGCGGAATGGTGGCCCACAGCAGCAGGGGTTTCAAGCGAAACATTCACGATATCTCCAATACTCAGTTTCGCTCGAAATTCGAGGACGATCTGCCCAAACTTCAGGGAGAGACGGGAATCGGCGTCATCAGCGATCATGAGGACCAGCCTCTGCTTATCGGTTCCCACCATGGAAGATATGCTCTGGCGACCGTAGGGCGCATTCACAATCTTCAGGCACTCACGCAGACAGTGTTGCAGAAACGTATCGCCCACTTTTCCGAACTGTCCATGAATGAAACCAATCCCACGGAATTGGTTGCCGCCCTGATCAATGACGAAGAGAGCCTTGTCGAGGGGATAAAAGCGGCGCAGGCAGCCATTGAGGGATCCTGCACCATGCTGCTGTTGTGCGAAGACGGCGTGATCGCGGCAAGGGACCGCCTGGGACGCACTCCGCTGTGCGTGGGCAAAAAGGAGGGCTCCTTTGCCGTCACCATGGAAACGGCCGCCTTCCCGAATCTCAACTACGAAAGCGAGTATTTTCTTGGTCCCGGTGAGATTGTGCGCCTTACGCCCGACGGCATGGAACAGTTGAATCCGCCCGGGGATGTTTTGCAGATCTGTGCCTTTTTGTGGGTATACTACGGATACCCGGCATCCACATACGAAAACATTAACGTGGAAGCGGCGCGCAACCGCTGCGGGGCCGCGCTCTATCGGTCGGACAATGTCGAGGTGGACTATGTGGCGGGGATTCCGGATTCGGGAGTCGGCCACGCCATCGGGTATGCGGCCGAGGCGGGGCTGCCCTATCGCAGGCCGTTTGTGAAATACACTCCGACATGGCCCCGGTCTTTTATGCCGCAGGACCAGCGGATTCGCGATCTGGTCGCCCGCATGAAGCTCATCCCGATTCATGAACTGATTCAGGAAAAGCGCCTGCTTTTCTGCGAAGACTCCATTGTCCGCGGCACGCAGCTCAAGGATATCATCAGCCGGTTGTATGGGCTGGGAGCAAAAGAGATTCATATGCGTCCGGCATGCCCCCCTCTGGTATACGGCTGCAAATTTCTCAATTTCTCACAATCCAAATCTGAAATGGAACTGGCCGGCAGGAAGGGGATTCAGGAAATCGACCCCGGGCAAAAGGTCGATCTTGAAACCTACGCGAATCCCGATTCGGAGCCGTATCGTGCCATGGTCGAATGCATCGGGCGGCAATTGAATCTTACCACCTTGAAGTATCAGAGGTTGGACGATCTGGTAAAGGCGATCGGGCTGCCGAAAGAAAAACTCTGCACTTATTGCTGGGACGGGAAGTCTGAAGGTTAAAGCGCAATTTTTCAAGCTGTTTCTGAAATACCGTGATGCAATCCGGCGCGTTACATTCTGGGGTACGAGTGACGCAGAATCGTGGAAGAATTATTTTCCCGTCCGCGGACGCACGAACTATCCGCTTATGTTCGAATTAAATTGGTGACGGGCACCGGTGGCACCAAATCTTGAACGTCCGGAAATATTTGATTTTATTGTAATTATGGATTTAGTGCCAACGGTGCCCGTCACCAATTTGGTATTCGCCGGTTGTGATGCGGCGGGATATTTCCGGGTAATCGAATGCTTTGTGCTCGGGGTGGTACTGCTCCATAATGTTGACGCAGGTATCCGTGGATAATTCCCGTGCAACCCACCGGACGAAACGATCCGTCCCGGCAATGTTGTCCGGCATCACCAGGTGCCGGACGATCAGCCCGCGCCGGGCGACGCCGCTTTCATCGACCTGAAGTACCCCAACCTGCCGGTGCATCTCCTTAATGACTTCCGCTGCCACGGAAGGGTAATCCACGGCCCCGCTGGAGTATTTAACGGCCAGGGCGCCGTCCTGGTATTTGAAGTCGGGCAGATAGATGTCGACGATTCCGTCAAGCATTTTGATCACTTCTATATTGTCGTAGGAGCCGGTGTTGTAAACCAGCGGCAGGCGCAGGCCTCTGGATGAAGCGATTCGCAGGGCTTTAACAATATGGGGGACAATGTGGGTAGGCGTGACCAGGTTGATGTTGTGGGCGCCTCGTTTCTGCAGCTCCAGCATCATGAATGCGAGCTGGTCATGCGAAATGCAGTTTCCGTCTCCCCGATGATTGATTTCCCAGTTCTGACAGAAACAGCATAAAAGATTGCAGTTGGAAAAGAAGACCGTTCCGGAACCACCCCTTCCGACCAGGGGCTTTTCCTCTCCGAAGTGCAGGTGGGCCGTATGAACCTTGAGTTTGTCCGCAGAGCTGCAGAAGCCTTTTTCACCCTTAAGCCGGTTGACGCCGCATTTCCGGGGACACAACCGGCAGCTCTCCAGGATATTCCATAATCCGGTTTCAATCTCTTTCAGTTTGCCGGTCCGTTCCGTTTGCAGATAAAGCGGTTCGTATGCCATATTTTAACCGATGTTGCCGCGCCGGACGCAGTCCCGGAACGTTTCTTCCGGCATTCCAAGGCGTTTTACGAATACCTCGAAATCGGCCTCGCCGAGCATCGGCGCCGCTTTCCATTTATCCGGTTCGAGGCGCCATGGCCAAAGAACGGATCTATCCGCAATGATATCGCCGAGTTTCGGATGTTTCAGGGAAACAAAAAATTTACGGGCTGCCAGTTGTCCGTCTTTCGAAATGTCCCCGGCATTCTGCACGACGGCGGCCGCAATTCCCGCCTCCTGCAAAGACCTTTCAATGGCTTCCGCAGAACGGGTTTCGGTCCACCCGCGGATTATGACATCCAATGCCTGCCCGTTCTCTCTTCTTCGCGATGAAGTGGAAAATCTGTCCGCTTTCAGTTCCGGTTGCCCGAGGATGCGACAGAATGTTTTCCATTCGTTGTCGTTTTTTATGGTAAGAGCGCACCATCGATCGTTGCCCCGGCAGGGGTAACAGCCGTCCGGAACCGCCCCATCATAATCCTCGCACCATCGATCGCGGATATTCGGATCCAGCGCCAGGGCATCGTACATCAGGGCAGGGCCCAGAAACGTGCACAGGGCTTCATATCCGGACAGGTCGATATGAAGGCCTTTCCCGGTTTTGTCCCGGAGTTCCATGGCTGCCAGCAGCGCAAAAGCGCCATAAAGCCCTGCAACCACATCTCCGTAGGCATGCCCGATTGACGAGGGAGGATCGGATCCTGCCGAAGATGCGGACATCAATCCCGAAAGGGCATGGAAGGTGGCAGCGAATCCGACATAGTCTTTCCAGGGCCCTGTCTGCCCCATGGCCGAGATGCTCAGCATGATCAGCGACGGATTCGCCTCTTTCAGCCGATCGTATGTTAATCCCCAGTTGGCCAAGACGCGGGGGGAATGGTTTTCCACGAGGATATCGCTGATCGCGACAAGCTTCAGGAAATGCTCTCTTGCTTCTGCCGTATCCAGGTCCAGACGGATGCTTCGCTTGTTGCGGTTCCAGGCGTTGAAATATGCAGTGTCGTTCTGTTCCGCCCCCGTGGATGTTTTTTCGGTCTGGACTTTGATCACCTCCGCTCCGAAGTCGGCCAGAATCCGGGTAGCATACGGTCCGGAGAGCATTCTCGACAGGTCCAGAACGTGAAGATTTTCAAAAATATTATCTTTTAAAGATGATAAATTATCTTTTAAAAGTTCATGTTTATAATTATGTATTTTCTCCTGGGTGTCCGGATTTTCACCCTCCGGATTTTCCAGTTTTCCGATGACCTCGACTGTGTGTTCCCCCGGAAGCGGGGGCGGTGACGAAGAGGTGGGTGTCCAGGAATTGAACTTATACGGAAGACCGGGAATGGGGACTTTTTGTCCCGATAAATTTCCTTCCATAAAGAAGCGGCGGAATCGCAACTGAGGGCTGTCAAGGATTTCGCGTG
>CAZPHK010000137.1:0-1752 GCA_964586015.1 uncultured Acidobacteriota bacterium
GCACGCACCGTTTTGATCCGGATCTCCCGCTGGATCGGGATTTGAACGCGTATGCCGGACTCCGATTGTGTTAAAAACCCGTGTGAACGTTAAAAACCGCCCAAACGTTTTCCTGCAGAATCTTCTTGTTTGTCCAAAGCACAATCTGTATCATTGCTGTGATACAGATAACCTCTAAAACGGCAGGCAATTTCTATGAAACTCAAAATAGATTCCGACAGCGCCGCCCCGGCTTTTCAGCAGCTTGTGGATCAGGTCCATTTCCTTATTAACACGGGCGAAATAAAACCGGGCGAGAAACTGCCGAGCATCCGGCAGATCGCCGAAGAATGCGGCCTGGCTGCCAATACGGTCGCAAAGGCCATGAGGCAGCTTGAATTCCGGGGCCTGATCCGGGCCCAGGACAGAAGCGGCTTCACGGTAACCGGCGTCGAGACCGGTACGGGCCGCTACCAGGCGCGGGGAGTCTCCTCGGACAAGGCGGAAGTCCATTCCGCGGTGGACGGTCTCGACCGGGGATTATTTGCCGGCGCTTTCTGTAAAATCACCGAAGATTACCTGACCGGGAATCCCGAGTATTGCAATGTCATTCACTCCGACGGCTGCGGCACCAAGTCGATCATCGCCTACCTGCACTACAAGGAAACAGGGGATCCTTCGGTTTTTCACGGCATATCTCAGGATTCAATCGTCATGAATCTCGACGATCTCTTATGTGTCGGGGTGAACGGCCGGATTTTAATTTCCAATACCGTCAACCGGAACGCCCTGAACTGCCCCGGTGAAGTCGTGGCCGCCCTGATAGAGGGGAGTGAGAATTTCCTGAGCCGGCTTCGGGAGGTCGGCGTCCAGATATACGGCGGGGGCGGAGAAACTGCGGATGTAGGCGATCTGACAGGGACCGTTGTTGTCGACAGCTGCGCGGTGGCCGTTATGAAGAAGAAGGAGGTCATCACGGGCGATCTCATAAAACCCGGACTCGTCATCGTGGGGCTGTCGTGCACAGGGCAGGCCATATACGAGAATGCGGACAACAGCGGTATCGGCAGCAACGGCCTGACCAGCGCCCGGCATGATATGCTGAACCGCTATTATGCCGGGCAGTATCCGGAATCCTACGATGCCGATGTTTCCCGGGAACTGATGTATTGCGGCCCCTTCCGGCTGGAAGATCCGCTGCCCGAATCCGGTATGACGGTGGGGCAGGCGATTCTCAGCCCTACCCGCACCTATGCTCCCGTTATCTACAGGCTGCTGGACGAATACCCGGGACTGATAAAAGGCCTGATTCACTGTTCGGGCGGCGGGCAGACCAAGTGCCTGAAATTCGGGCGAAACACGCACTTTATTAAAGACAATCTGTTTTCAACTCCCGCGGTTTTCAAGGCCATCCAGAAAGTCTCCCAAACCGGCTGGAAAGAGATGTACAAGGTTTTCAACATGGGACATCGCATGGAAGTATTCTGCGAAGACGGCAGTGCCGATACAGTCGTAGAAGTCGCCAAAAGCTTCAATATCGACGCCCGGATCATAGGACGAACGGAAACATCAAAGGATGGAAACAGGCTTTCGCTGACTCACGGCAATGAGGTTTTTGAATACCTGCCGTGATTAAAGGAGTAAGGAGCCAGAAGGAATATTGGTAGGTGCGAACCTTGTGTTCGCCCTTTTGCAAACGTAAGTCGGAAGCAGGGAGCCGGAAGCAACGTCTCACCTTCAACGTCCAACGTTGGAACGTTCTCCTGAATTTCG
>CAZPHK010000137.1:1762-12724 GCA_964586015.1 uncultured Acidobacteriota bacterium
TTCGGTGACCGGCACCGAAATCAACCGGCGCGTTGAAATCCTTATTTTTTGTGTCGCTGTCCAGTTCTCACCGGGAGTCCTTTCTCTTCCATACGCATTTTGAAAATAGATCGTTCTCCGCCATCACATACAAATAAAGTTTTGTTCGTGCGATGTCGTTAATAATTAATGAGCCAATCGTAAAAGAAAGAATATTGTCGCAGCCCCGGTATAACGTTTGCAACGGAGACAGGGAGGTCCGAACATGACTTTTTCAATTTCAAACCATTTTCCCATACCGACCTGGGCGGACAGACACCCCGAACCGTGCAGGAAAGACCATTCCAAGGGTCCGGAGACAGCCTCGTCGCACCGGTTCCGGAATAACACCGCACATCCTTTTTCCCTAAACCGGGCAGGCGAAACCACGTTTTCAGGCGCCTCGGGAGATTCGCCGAGTACGACCGGCGGCACCGGCAACGTTCAAGCCGCCGCCATGACGGATGTTACCGTTACAAACCGGATCAAGTCGGAAATTACAATTACGACCGCAGACGGAGACACGGTCGCCCTGAATGCGGCATCCCTGTTTGAAGCCGGCTTTACGGCATATGCCCAGAGCGGCGAAGTGAATGGCAGCCCCTACAATATCTCCGCGTCAAGCGCGTCGGTCAACATCTCCAGAGAATTCTCGCTTTCCGTTGAAGGGGAACTGGACGGGGAAGAGATACGGGATATCGCCAAGGCAATCCGCGAGGTCAATAAAATTATGCGGAGACTTTTGTCCGGAGATACGGAGCATGCGCTGAAGCGGGTGTCCAAGCTTTACCGGCTCGATTCCCTTGCCGGAATTGAAGCAGCGATAGAAGCCGGCCAAAGCGTTTCCGTAGCAGAACAGGTTTCACGTTCGGCTGTGATATCCCCGGCATCCTCAGAAACTCCGCCGCCGGAAACAGCAGAAGAAGCAACCGCATCGGTGGAAGCCGCATCGGAAGAAGAAATATCGGCGAAAGCCGCCTGAGACGGTCCGCTTGACCAACCAACTTCAAGCGGATCTATTTAAGCCCGCATTTCTCACCGGAGTTCAGCGAAGAGTAAGTGGAACGTTCAAACGTTCAACGTCTCACGTTCAACGTTTAACGTCCAACGTTCGAACGTTCTACCCACTTTTTTAATCCTCTTACAATGGTTTTGACTGCATTCCCGTGAACCATCTGCGGATTTCTTTGGGAGGGATGCGCCGTTTCTCTTTCAGAGTCCGGCGCGCCGCCAGGGCCTTTGGGAAGGATCGTATCAGAAGCGATATGCCGGGAAGGGAACTCCACTCCCTGACAAACACATACCCGATAGCAGCGACATCCCGGATTGTAATGGGTATAAAGTTGCGCGCATAAGTTCCCATGTCCATATTCTTGATGCGCAAAAGGAAGCGGTTTTTAAAGGAATGCATGTTGATGGCGCCGGGCAGTGAGGACCGGCGTTCCGGGAGAACCTGCCTCTCGTGAAAGGCGGTTGCTTCAGGCACGTAGAGGCATTGCCATCCCATCCATCGGGCTCTCCAGGCCAGATCCGCGTCCTCCCGGTAGGCAAAGAAGCTTTCATCGAAGAACTCCCTGCCGTTGCGGATGTCCTGAAGCATCGGTCGCCGGTAAAGGGCGGCGGCTCCCGATGCGCCGAAAACGTATTCCTTACGATTATATTGTCCGGCATCCCTTTCACCCGATCCGCGGTCAAAGTGGCGTTGATTCCGGGTAAAGTAGATTCCGGTACTGTCCAGCTCCATGTTACCGGAAATCCCGGGAAGAGCATCGGGATCCGGGGGCGTTCTGTGCCACCGGTAAAGCTTGCCGGTCGCGGATCCGATGTTCGGATGCGTTTCCATTTCCCGGACCATAATCTCAAGAAAGCGGGCATCCAGGATTACATCCGGATTCAGCACCAGTACGTACTCTGTCGTCACGGATTCTATAATCCGGTTGTGGCCCGCGCAGAATCCCAGGTTCTTTTCGGAGTAATAGACAGATTCCAGGATGCGCCGGAATTCTTCAATAATCCCGGCTGTGGCGTCCGAAGATGCATTGTCGATTATGTGTATGCCGAAATCGGGGAAGGATTGCCTCTCCAGGCTTTGAAGGCAGGTCTTCAGATGCGGAGCGGAGTTGTAGGTGACGATGCTGACGGCTACTCTGGAACTCATGTCCAGGCCTCACGGGATTTCACTATGTCTTTGAGCGCGTCCCAGAATATGCCCGACGATTTTTTCCGGGAAGCGTTTTTTACCAGGGGATATATGAGTGAAGCCACGCAGCGGAGAAACAGTCCCAGCATGATCATTTTCTGGACGTGAAGGGCGGCCAGCAGTCCGCGGTGTTTGCGGAAATACCGGATTTGATTTTTATGGAAGTATTTCAGAAAATCCTGCCGGGGCATGCGGTCCAGGCTGTAGCCGCCGTGATGCGGGAAACGGGCTTGAGGCTGGAATTGAATCCTGCCCCCGCCTTTGTGCATTCTCAAACAGAGATCTACATCTTCGAACCATGCCGGGTAGAAGGCTTCGTCGAAGCCCCCGATAGATTCGAGTGCAGCCCTGCTCGTCATGAGGCATGCGGCCGCAGGCTGGTCGACGTCCACGGCATCACCGGAAAAGATCCTGTCCGAAGTATGTTTCCGGCGGAACACCCGGAACAGCTTGTCGATGAAAAACATTTCCGCGGCCACACTCCCGAAGGTCGGAAACCGCCGTACGTTAAAGCCGGCCTGCGGTTTCCCCTCAGGGCCGATAAGACATCCTCCGACGGCCCAGACCGTCCGGTCCCGGGAAAGCGTCTGTTCCAGACAACCGACGGATTCCGGGAGGCATTCCGTGTCCGGGTTTAAAAAAAGAACGAATTCGCCCTTTGCAGCCCGCCATCCCCTGTTGCACGCGGCGGCGAAACCGGTATTGGATTCGTTTCGCAGCACGGTCAGGTTCGGGGCCACCTCCACGGCCACCTGAAGGCTGAAATCCATTGAGGCGTTATCCACGACAATGACCTGGCAATCCCGGGCGTTTTCCCGCAGCGACTGAACACATTGCCCAAGAAGCCGCCCCGAGTTCCAGTTGACGATAACAATGGAAATCATATTGCAGACAATACTTCATCATCCGGAGGAAGGAAATAAACAATATTCATATTCCGGTAAAATCCAGGAAGACAGGAACTGGAAGTCAGTCTCCGTGGATTAAACAACTTCTGACTGAGGGTGTATTTACAGTTTGCAGGTTAACAGGTTGGCAGGTTTTGTTTACAAGTTCCAGGTTTGAAGTTTGAGGTTGTGTAGAATATTGATGGACAATGGATAATCGTTTGTAACAAGTTCTCAGGAACATGACACTTTTAACCTGTAAACAGAACCTGCGAACATACCCACCTGTTACCTTGCCAACGTTTTAAAACCCGATCGGATCATCGCATTGTCATTTTTTATGGAAAGCATTGATCAGCCCCGGGCCAGTTTGATGAACAGGCGTTCGTATTGCCCGATGACGCTGTCCCAGGAATATTCCGTCCGGATTCGGTCGGGCGCGGCGGTTTTAAAGGACTCATACTTCTGAGGATGATCGGCAATGTCCTGCAGGCATTCCTGAAGCGCTCGAGCGTTGTTTTTCGAGTAATAAACGCCGGCGTTTTCAAGGACCTCACGGTTTTCCGGCGTCCCGTTGGCGACGACGATATTCCCCTGTCCCATCGCTTCGATGAGCGCCGGGTGCGTGCCACCGACATCGGTGGCATGGATGTAGCAAAAAGCGTTGGCCTGGAGCTGCCGGTATCCCGTTCCATAAATGGCGCCGGGGAAAAGAATCCTGGGATCCCGTGTCGCGCGCAGTTTCCGGATATATTCCGCGGCATAGGGAGCGCCGCCGACAATGACCAGTTGTTTGGAAGTGCGCACTTTTTCAAAAGCTTCAATTACCAGATGCGCGTTATTTTCAGGTTCCAGGCGACTCACGTAGAGAAAATATTCATCGGGCTTAAGCTGAAGCTTATCGAGCGCGTCCAGCCCGGCGGGCTTTTCGGTAGTCGCTCCGTAGGGGATGAAAACGGATTCGGCTCCGTATTGTTCTCTGTAATAGCGTTCAATTACACGGGCATCCGCGACAATCGTGTTGGGGAAAAGGGTTGAAAGGTACTCGCCGAGGCGGTAATACGCTTTCCCCAGACGGTTCCATTTTCGCCGCATTCTTTCGATGCCGTCTACATTGACGGCCACCGGGATGCCGAACAGCCTTGGGAGCCAGGCGAAAATGCTGTTCGCCGCGTTGCATATCAGGATGGCGTCATATCCCTGGAAAAGAGAGTGCAGGACCGAGAGGAATGTGTGAACGACCGTGTCGGTGTACTTCCACGGAAGGGTTGGGAGGACGACGAGTCTTACTCCGCGATGGGTATTCAAGTTCCGAGATATGTAATGCGAACGCCCGTAAACGGTTACCTGGTGCCCTCTGGAGACAAGACCGGCGGAGCATTCTTCGGCGAACGATTCAAATCCTCCGTAATTTGCCGGGATGCCGCGCGTTCCAACGATTGCGATTTTCAATAAGAACCCCAACGGTTTTCAAGAATCGGGATAGAGTTTATTCGAAACATTATTACACTGTGATTTCCACCGGAGCTTTGCAGCGAGAAAGGGCTGACGGGTTAGCCCGCATCCGCCGCCGCGGTAGAAGTCTTTCCGGAAGTTCCGTTCGAATCGGAAGATGTATCCGATTTTACAACATTCGGATTATAGGCATAGGGTGCGCTCATAATGAATAGAAACAGCGTCAGAACTTCCGAATCTCCGAAATTGTATTCAAACAATCCGGCTGCCATCAGTGCGACCCAGCAGCCGAGCGCGGCGGAGGAAATGAGAGTGGCTTCCCTGCGGGCCTCCTCTCCAAGGGGGAAGGCGTCGGATTGGGCAAATCGATAGGTCCGCAGGGAATCCAGCGCGAGTTTAATCATAAGCCACAGCCAGACAGCGAGGCCGGGAAGGCCCATCGCCGAGGCTATATGCAATATATTGTTGTGCATGTGCTGGTACATCCAGTCCGGGAATTCATTCGGACTGCGGTATTTCAACGCTTCGATTTTGACGTTTTTCGGACCGACACCGAACCAGGGATTGTCCCTGATCATTCGGATGGATGTGTCGTACAGTTCAACCCGGTTGCGGGTATTGGGGTTTCCGGAATCAAAGCCCGACCGGAATCTTTGCTGCAGAGAAGCGGGCGCGGCGAAATATATAAGGATCGAGAAGAGAATAAAGCAGACAGACAATACGATGAAACGCCGCTTCCGCTCCCAGAACAAAGCCGCGATCAACAGAATAAAGACTCCCAAATAAGCGCCCATGGTTGCGCTGCGGGTCAGCGACAATAGAATCGCCAGAGACATTGCGAAAGCAATCGGGATCCAGAAGAAGAGCCATTTCCGTCCGGTGTGCAACCCGTAGGCCACGGTGCATACAAGAGCCAACATCAACAGCCCGGAGAATGTCATCCAGTGACCCATAAATCCCGTTATCCTGTCCATCAGGTTTTTGTGGCCTGAATCGGTCAAGTATTGGACGATGCCGGCGAGGGAAGATAAAAAGGCAACGGCTATTATTCCCCTGTATATCCACAGGATCCTGTCCCGCCCCCGTACAATCAGCGGGACGAGGGGGATAAGGAGAAACAGATAGAATTTTTTTGTGATGGTAAGGGCCAGCAATACATTAGGGGCCAGAAAGGCTGTTAATAATATCCAGATGCAGAAAGTAGCCAGCGGCAACAGAATTCCTTTTATGGAAGAAAACAGTTTCCTGTTGCCGGAAATGAGCCAGGCCGAGGCAATCAATGTGGGCGCGAGCAGGATCTGCGAAACAGCAATGGAAGCCAACACCATGGAAACGCTTGCGGCAAGTCCTATAAATGCCGCTGCTTCTGCGTTGTTCCGAAACGTCGAGTGAAAATAGGCCCGAATCTGTTTAGGCATAGATTTTTCCCGCAAGCGCCTTCGTTCTTTCCCGTAAGAAATTACCTAACTTACCCGTTATGAGTAGTTTACTCTTAATCTTAAATTCTTCTTACACAATTCTTCTCAATCCATTTTCCGGCGTGCGCCGGGATTATTCAGCCGCCGGTGCATTGCTTTTAGCCGACAATACCTATTAATAATATAACTATGGTTCCGGTTACGCCTGTTAAAGGCATATCTCCGCCTTTGGCCTGTCTGTTGACGGAATGGGGCAATAATGCACAACGCTTGTGATTTTACTCTCAGGTTTGTATAAGGGAATGGGAATTTTATAATTTTTCACTATACGACCGGCGATCATCTGCCGGTTAAAAGCGGCCCTGTAAGGCTGTGATAGAATTGGCGATTATGAAAACACGGATTTTTAGCAACGGGATAGAAGCGCCGCTTACAAGGTTTATCGGGAATTTCCTGGGAAATGTCTGTATCGGTATTACGACATCATTGAAGACGCCGCGACCCATCCGAAACCTGATTTATGAACTCACGGGGCAGGATGTCCGTATTGAAGTCAACCGGGAGCCGGTGCCCATGGATTTAAACAGCGGTTTTTCAAAAATTATCGTAAACAGCACTATTCGGGGGATGGTTCGCCACCTGAAACTGGACGATCCGGACGGAACCATCCGGATTGAGGTGGATGCCGAAATTCAACCGTAAATTTTTTTGAAAAATAAACCGGATTTCATTTCAAATATCAGAAGGGAAGCCCGAAGGCTCGGTTTTTTCCGTGTCGGCATCGCGCAGGCCGGGGCTTCGCCGAATTACAGTTTTTACATGCGCTGGCTAGCGGACGGGCGTCATGGCACTATGGCCTATCTGGCCCGGCAGTCAAGGCGGCGCCGGGATCCCCGCTCGGTGCTTCCCGGCGCCGTGTCCGTGCTGGTCCTCGGCATGAACTATTTTCCGGGACGCAAACCCGCCGACTCCCCTTTGAAGGGAAGAATCAGTCGCTATGCATGGGGCCGGGACTACCACGAGGTTGTTCGGGAACGCCTGGCAATGTTGCTTCAATACATACAAAAGGAAGAGCCTTCCGCGGGAGGATTGTGCTATGTCGATACCGGCCCCGTCATGGAGAAAGCCTGGGGGGCACAGACAACTCTCGGCTGGTTCGGGAAGCACACCAATCTGATTTCAAAAGACCGGGGCTCGTGGATTTTTCTCGGGGTTATCCTGCTGGATATACCTCTTCAGCCTGACTCTCAGGAGAGGAATTTTTGCGGTACGTGCCGCCGCTGCCTGGATGCGTGCCCGACCGGAGCCATTGTCGCCCCCTATGTTCTCGACGCGAGATTATGCGTCTCCTATCTGACAATTGAATATCGCGGATCGGTCCCCCGTCGCCTGCGGCCCCTCATAGGAAACCGCATTTTCGGTTGCGACGATTGCCAGGAAGTCTGCCCCTGGAACAGATTCGCCCGCAAGGCTGCCGGGGAAGGTTTTCCCATCCCGGAAGGCCGGATGGCTCCCGCACTGGTTTCATTGGCCCGAATCACTCCCGAGGAGTTCGAACGGCGTTACGGGAACAGTCCGATCCGCCGGGCAACCCGGGACGGATTTGTGCGGAATGTGTTGATAGCTTTGGGCAATTCCGGAAAACCTGAAGCAGTTCCCGTTGTCGGAGAGGCGCTCTCCGATGCCAGCCCATTGGTTCGGGCGACCGCGGCTTGGGCCCTGGGGCAGGTATCGCCGGAACAAGCCCGCAGAGTTCTTTCAGGGATGCGGAGGAATGAATCCGACCCGCTTGTTCTGGAAGAAATCAACCAGGTTTTTTCCGGAAGCAATTAGCAGAAAATCGGGGTTTGTCCGAAGGTTTTATTGTTCTTGGGAAATTGAATTACTGGTAGAATAGGTTCCAAAAAATAACTTGTGAATCGGTTCCAGAGGGAAGGCGGGCGAATGTACCGCCTGTTTTTAAATCTTTCGATAAATTGGATTCTTAAATGGCGGACCGAAAAAAGATGGAAGGCGAAAATAAATCGACGGGAACCGACGGCAGTCTCGCATCCGGCCCCGGTGACGGGACGGAAGATTTTAAGAAGAAATACAACGAACTGAACAGTCAGATCGACAATATTCTTACGGAAACCATGAAGCGGTCCAACGAAATTTTCATGGAATCCGAGATCGGGCATCTCATCACAAACCTGGTATTCAATGCGTCCAACGATGGGATCTGGGCTATTGACAGAAATCACCGAATCATCCGGGCGAACAAAAAGCTCCTTTATCTTTTCAACAGGAAAGTGGAAGACATTGTCGGAATCCACTGTCAGGATTTCTTCCCTGATGGATGTCCCCTGGAGGACGTGTGTCCCTGGAAAAGAATTGAAAAGGGCGAGCCCGTAGTGGCAAAGGAAATAACCCTGACTCTTCCTTCAGGCGGTCGGTGCGTTTACAGGGTGGCTTTTACGCCCTTGTACGATCTGGATGGAACCACTATTGGGCTGGTGGAGACGTTTACCGATATCACCGAGAGGAAGCAGGCTGAAGAGGCGCTTCAACGCGCCAACAGGGAACTGGAAAAGCTGGCAAGGGAAGACGGCCTGACAAAACTGGCAAACCGCAGGAAATTTGATGAATATCTTGAGGTCGAATGGCGCCGGCAGAAACGGGCCCGGAAACCGGTTTCTCTGATCATGGGCGATGTGGATAATTTCAAGAATTACAACGATACTTACGGTCATCCGGCCGGCGATGCCTGCCTGGCGGAAATCGCTGATGTCATAAAGCGAAGCATTCATCGAGTCAGCGATGTGGGAGCGAGGTATGGAGGTGAAGAATTCGCCGTAATCATGCCGGAAACGGATATAAACGGCGCCAGGGTTGTGGCGGATAGAATAAGTCGCGGCCTGGAAGAGTTGAAGATCCCCCATAGCCGGTCGGATGCGGCTTCATACGTGACGCTTAGTTACGGTGTAGCATCGATGATTCCCCGTGACGATCTGTCGTCCTGGGCGCTGGTCGAAACGGCCGACCGAAGACTGTATCAGGCCAAGCAGCGTGGACGGGACCTGATTGTGGCCGACGACGAGTAAACTTCTTCCCGCTGCGGCCGATAACCGATTGAGAATGACTAAAAATTTATACCGTGATCCGCTGACGGAAAAAATTGCCGTTAACAGGCGTTCGGGACAAGATCGCAGAGATCGGCTTTCAATATTTCCCCTGTCTCATTTCCGGCCGCTCAGAAGAAAAAAGGGCGGTCGAAGGGAAAGCGATACCGGGTATGTCGATATTTACGATCTCCGGACCTGGCTTGTCGCCGTCTCCGTTATTCTTCTCTCCCTGATGGACGCCCTTCTGACGCAGCGGCATCTGCTACACGGGTCGGCGCGGGAGTTGAATCCGATTATGGACGCTGTCATCAGAATCGGCGGTATGCCGGCTTTCTACGGAACCAAGGGCCTGTTGACCGTTGTCGCCGTTACCATCATCATGCTGCACAAGGAATGGGCTCTGGGCAAAATTGCCGCACGGATCTGTCTATGGGCCTATATTCTGCTTTCCCTGTATCATATATTTCTCGTATTCGCGCTTCAAACCTTCTAAATCTTCTAGTGCCGATAAATACAAACGTTCTAACGTTCAATGTTTGACGTCCAACGTTGAACGTTAGAACGTTTTCAAGGCCGGATGCGCGTTTCTGTACCGTTTTCTTGTTTCTGTTCTTCAGCGCACGTATCATAGGGCTTTAATCAGGAGAAAAGAAAAATGATCGGCCTTTCAAGACGCAGTGTTCTTTATGTTCCCGGAGACAGCGAAAAAATGCTGCTCCGGTCGGCCGCGATGCCGGCCGACCTGCTTTTGCTTAATCTCGAAGACGGTGTGGCGGCTTCCCAAAAAGACCTTGCACGCGAAACAGTAATTAAGGCTCTGCAGCAGGTAGATTTCGGTTCCCATGAAGTTGTGGTCCGGGTAAACGGCCCGGAAACCGAAACGGGACAACGCGACCTGGCCGTTGTCGTTGCCCGGAATATAGACGGCATCTGCCTGCCGAAAATCGAGAAAAAGGAGGAAATCCAGGCCGCGGATCGCGCTGTCCGCGAAATGGAAAACCGTTCTGGAATTCCGGAGGGAGCCGTTCGGCTGCACGCGATGATCGAATCCGCCGCGGGTGTATTGAATTCAGCTGAAATAGCCGCCGCATCCCCAAGGATGGCTTCGCTGATTTTCGGGTCCGCCGATTATGTCAACGATATTCGGTGCAGGCCCGGGCCGGACCGGCTGGAATTTCTGCTGGCGATGCAGATGATGGTTGTCGCCTGCCGGGCGGCGGGTATTGACGCCATAGATGCTCCGTGCTTCGATCTAAAGGATCTGGACGCTCTCCGCCGGGAATCCGTCGCCGCACGCCGCCTTGGATTTGACGGAAAAAGCGCCCTGCATCCGGACCAGTTGCCGGTTATCAACCAGGCGTTCGATGTGACGGGGGAGGAAGCCGCCTGGGCCGAGAAGGTTCTGGCTGAGCTGGATGAGGCTGAGAAAAGAGGGAAGGCGCTCTCTACGCTGGATGGAAACCTGATTGACAATCCGCATCGTGCTGCCGCAGAACGGATTCTTCGAAGAAGAGACTCAAAAATAAAAAATTGAAGATTTAAAACATTGTGACGGGATCTGTTAATCTTCAGAACGGCCTGGCCGTCTTTTGTTATTCGGGGAGGGGCAAATAAGCCGGGATTAGATCTTTTTTAATTTAATTGACCGCCCTTGTTATATGTGAGTAATCATCACAATCAGCCTCGATGTTAAACTGCGGTCTGCAATCTGTTCCCTGGCAACCCACGTGTGAAGAATGCGGAATAGCCATCAGTTACCCCATTTATCCATCAAGTCTCCAAAATCCACAGAGAATGCTTTGAACGTTAGTACGTTGGCACGTTAGCACGTTAGCACGTTCATACGTAGAAATGAGACAGTGGCATGGTACACTTACTTT
>CAZPHK010000138.1:0-12404 GCA_964586015.1 uncultured Acidobacteriota bacterium
CCAAAGTTGGCCACTTCGACAGAAAATCACAAAACATTACTCTGTCGATCTCTCCCGCCCAATCAAGAGCTTGGGGGAAGTACTCTTTGAGAGCCTGTGTAAGCGAGTTGGTAAGTGCTGTGCGTTGATTTACAACATGGCGACGAAACTCAACCAATTTCTGCAAACTCCGAGTCGACGGATCATCCGGTATCCAAGGCTTGATTCGGTCGCGGTGCTGTTCAACCAATTCGAGCAGGTACTCGGCATCGGTAGGATCGTCTTTGGCACCCCCGGGAGAAAAAGCTTTTCGGTAGTCGGCCAGCGATTTGGGATTAATCCGGAAAATATGGATAAAGTCATAGCCAAGCAAAACGTGGATCACAGCTCCCTTTGTCTGCTCAATGGCTATCGCGACTGGACGTCCTACAAACCGATCACGGAGCTCGAGAAGCCAGGCGTGCATATCCTCGGGGGTTTGTTTAAGCATAAACTGCTCAGTTTCATTAGAGCCTGAAGCCTTAAGAGCTGCAGAGTGTTTCTCGCTTCCCCAATCCAAACCGATATAGGCTGCATATTCATTTTTGTGTTCAGCGCAATTCATCTATTTTCCCTCCATTGAATTGTAAGAACACGCTGGCTTTGGTCCGTCGCAACCCTTATAGTAGAGTCCTCTGGTGGGACGACATCTGAGTGTGCGTTGTCGGCCCAAAGCGCACCGTTCCACTCGAAAGTCTACCGTAAGCCATCTGGTGGCTGGGGCGAACAATTCGTAGTGGAACGGTGCGTGTTCAAATGGTTTAAGCGAGACCATAGTCCAATTGGGCCCCTTTTTCAACTTCAAGCACCCAATAACGGACTCTCTATATTGCTGGGGGTATCCGCACCTGGAAAACGGGTGCGGATTAACTATAAGGGGCGAACCTTGTGTTCGCCCTTACTGACGCGATTAGGATAATTTTACGAATCCATATTTTCATGGATGCTCTGCAATTTGCGAAGCGAACCTTGTGTTCGCCCTGTAAGGAATACAGCGGATTATCGGTTTTTGCTCTTATTGAATTTTGCCATCAGGTCATTGACGGAGGTGGACGGTTTTTGCGGAGGCGTTTTCTTCTTTTTGTGAGAAACCTTTGGATTTCCCGAAGTGCCTTTTTTCATGGATAGGGAGATCCGCTTCAGGGGTTCGTTCACTTCAAGGACACGGACTTTTACAATCTGTCCGACTTTCACGATCTTTTTGGGATCGTCGACAAAGCGGTCTGCCAGCTGCGATATATGCACGAGCCCGTCCTGATGCACGCCGATGTCGACGAAGGCTCCGAAGTTCGCAACATTGGTGACAATCCCCTCGAGTTCCATTCCCGGAAGGAGATCCTTTATTTCTTTGACGTCCTCACTGAAGCTGGCATACCGGAATTCCGCGCGAGGATCGCGCCCTGGTTTCTCAAGTTCCGATATAATGTCGCGCAGCGTAGGCTCTCCGATGTTTTCCGTTACCAGTTCCTTCAGGTCGATCGCCCTGAGCTTGTCGGAAGCTCCGGTAATTTGCTGCAGAGGAACATTCAACGTCCGGGAGATTTTTTCCGCGATAAAGTAGCTTTCCGGGTGCACGGCCGTGTTGTCCAGGGGATTTTCACCGTTTCGAATTCTCAAAAAACCTGCCCCCTGCTCGAAGGTCTTGGGCCCGAACTTTGGAACGTTGAGGAGTTCCTGACGATTCCGGAATGCCCCGTGTTCGTTTCTGTAGACAACGACGTTGCGGGCGACGGCTGAAGACAGCCCTGAAACAAAACTTAACAGTTCCTTCGACGCCAGGTTCAGATCCACTCCAACGTAGTTCACGCAGCTTTCAACCGTCTCGTCGAGTTTCTGCCTGAGCAGCTTCTGGTCGACGTCATGCTGGTACTGCCCGATCCCGATCGACTTCGGATCGATTTTCACGAGTTCGGCCAAAGGGTCCTGGAGCCGCCGGGCAATGCTGACAGCTCCGCGAACCGTCAGATCCAGATCCGGAAATTCCTCTATCGCCGCTTCGCTGGCGGAATAAACCGAGGCTCCGGCTTCACTGACCATGACCTTGATGGGTTTCCTATCCATTTGGGCCAGGATCTCTCCTGTAAAAACGTCGGTCTCCCGTCCTGCGGTTCCGTTGCCGATGGCAATAAGCTCGATATCGTGTTTTGCGATCAACTGTTTCAGAGTTTCAGCCGCCTGGTTGCGCTCTCCCTCTGATTTGTGGGGATAGATCGTTGCGTATTCCAGAAGCTTGCCCGTCCGGTCGACGGCCGCCGCTTTACAGCCGGTTCGGAATCCCGGATCGATTCCAAGCGTGGGTTTCATCCCCGCGGGACTGGAAAGCAGAAGCTCGCGCAGGTTGGATTCGAAAGTTTTTACGGATACCCGGTCGGCCTCAATCTTTTTTTCCAGCCGAACCTCTCCAATCAGGGTCGTTCTCATAAGGCGTTCAAATGCATCGGCAAGCATGGATTCGTAAAAATGAATGATCCAGTCGTCGGTCGAACGAATCTCCTGCGAAGCCAGGTAGGAGGTAGCGATGGCCGTGTCAAACTCGATGGTGAAAGTGAGAACGCCTTCGGTTTCCCCGCGCCGCAGAGCGAGCATGTTATGGGGAGCGATGTCCTTAACATGGACCCTGTAATCGCGGTACATCTCAAACTTGGTTGTGCCTTCGGGATGGTCCGGCAGGATCCGCGATGTGAAAACGCCTTCCTTCATCAGGTATTCACGCAGATACCGGCGCAGAGTTGCTTTTTCCGAGACTTCCTCCGCCAGTATGTCGGAAGCGCCCTGCAGGGCTTCCTCTGCGAATTGAATCCCATGCTCCTCCGAAATGTAAGCGGCGGCTTCCTTCTCAAGGTCGGCCTGAGGGGCATCCGGACGGTTCAGCTCTTTGATAAACGACGCCAGCGGTTCAAGTCCCTTCTCTTTAGCCGCGGTAGCGCGGGTGCGTTTTTTAGGCTTGAAGGGCAGATACAGGTCTTCGAGCTCCGTCTTTTGCATGCAGGCTTCGATGGAAGCTTTCAGTTCGTCTGTCAGTTTGCCCTGATCTTCTATGGATTTGAGAACTACGGTTTTTCGCTCTTCCAGTTCGGTAAGATAGGTGTGTCTTTCGAGAAGAGCGCGAAGCTGCGTTTCATTCATCTCCCCGGTTTTTTCTTTTCGGTACCGGGCAATAAAAGGAACGGTTCCCCCCTCGGCGAACAGCGTCAGGGCGTTCTGAATCCGGCCGGGATCAAGAGACAATTCCTTGGAAATGGTTTCCGGAATATTCATAAGAATACATCACCTGCATGAAAAAAATACAAACGGTACATGAAGGTCAGAACTCTACATTCGGATTGCCTGCAACTCAAGAAAGAAAAATATGGGACCTGGTTATCAATTCACCAATTTCGTAAATTGGTGAATTGATAACCAGGTCCCATTTTAAGGCAGGTGATGTTTGGCGATTGCCCAGGCGGCCAGGGTCATCCCGTCCCAGATAGTTCCGTCTGCAATAAAGACATCGATTTCCGGAACGGCCAGACGGACCAGTTCGAAGCTTTCGGTTTCATCCGGATGGGAGCCGTAATAACAAAGGTCGCGGGCTATATAAACCCGGCAGACTTCATCCAGGAGACCGTTGCAGGGATTGAACTCTCCGACGCTCCGGATACTGCCGGGGATGAAGCCGGTCTCCTCCCGCAGTTCCTCTCCGGCGGTTTCATCGTGATTGGACCCTTCTTTTACACCTCCGCAGGGAAACTCGAGGCTGTCGCGATTTCCCGTGTATCGGTATTGGCGCACAAGGAGTACGCGGGCGTTTTCGTCGACGGCTACCACCATCGAAGACCCGTTTGTGAAGACGTAGTGATAATTACCCTGTTTCCCCGAAGGAAATTCAACCCTGTCGCAGCAGTATTGCCAATATGGGTTTTTAAACAGAACCTTCTTTGAAATGGTTTTGTAGGGCTTCATAGGACCCAGTCCCTGCGAGTAGGTGTAGGGGCGAACCTTATGTTCTCTCCAGGTCAAATCCGTAAGGATTTGCCCAAGCTGAACCGGAGTAGGGGGTGCATGCACCCCCTACTCCGGTTCAGCCCCGCTGCCGATAGGGATTTCCGGTATTGTGAGGATCAGCAGAAAGGAGAGAAGGGCGGTAATGGCGCCGATTAAAAATACCTTCCGCAACCCGGATTCCATCGCATCGCGTATGGCGTTAAAAGTTTGCTGGTAAAGGGTTTCTCCTTCTTCCCCCATTTTTTCAAGTTCCTTTCTCAGCTCCGCCCTCTTCTCTTCCGACTGAAGGATGTCCGGTCTTTTTACTTCTTCAAGGATGGCTTTGTCCACAACCTGGAACAAACGGTCCGGAAGCGTAAGGGTTTTGGAATAGGTGGTATTCATTGCGTAACTGAGAATAGTCGGCGAGATGGAGATTCCCATGAGAAGACAGAAAGAGAGAGCTCCCATGGCGGCCCCCAGGAGTCTTTTAGGAATGACATTCTGAACAACCATCGTATTGACGGTAGGAATGGCTCCCAGTCCCATGCCGCCGATAATGGCAGCCAGCAGGCACCAACCGGCGGGCGTTTCCGCTTCCAGGAAAAGGATTCCGGCCATTTGAACCGTGACAATGGAGTACCCGATAATATAAAGGTATTTGTAGCGTTTGGTCCGGGCGAGCAGAAAACCGACGGGAACCCCGATAAAAGCCATCAGAAAAGTGAAGGGGAAGAAGATCCATCCGCTTATCGATGTGCGGATGCCCTGAACACCCTGCAGGAACATGAGGAAGTACACCATCATTCCTATCTGGCCGAAAGTGGATAGAAAAGTCGTTATCGCGACCGTATTGAAGGAGCGGTTCTGAAATACCTGCGGATCCAGGATGGGCTCTGCGGCGCCGTATTCCGACCGGATAAAAAGAATCCAGAAGATGAGCGAAATGATTAGCAGGCCCGTAACCTGTACCGACAGCCATGGATAGGGAGCCCCGGCGATGGAAACTCCGATTATGAGGGTGGAAGACGCAAGGACGGCCAGAAAACATCCCCGGATGTCTATTTTGTGTTTCACGCCGCGGCTGGAAAGGGGAATTATCCCGACCGGCACAAGAATAATAGAAACGACAAGAAACGGAACCACGGACCAGAAAACAAATTTCCAATTAAAGGCTTCGGTAATAAGACCGCCCAGAACATTGCCGAACAGGGTGGAGATTCCCATGGGTATATTCAACAACCCGATCCACTTGCTGCGTTCGACGGGCGGATACATATCCCCGACCACGGCCATGACAAGCGGCATCAGGGCGCCGATTCCCAGGGATGCGATCGACATGGAGACAATGAGGAATATAAAGCTCGGACTGAAAGCGCTTAAGATGCATCCCATGAGAGCGAAGATTAAAGAGATCAGCAAAATTATCCGGCGCCCGTACATGTCCGAAAGTTTTCCGAAGATGAGAGTTACGAAAGCGCCTGCCAGGGCCGGGATGGAAACGGACCAGGATATGAGCGCGGTGCTTTTGAAGGAGGCGACAATTTCCGGGCGGGCGATATTCGTCGCCTGTATGTAATAGCCCAGCGTCCCGTAGATCAGGAAGACGGCGGTCAATCCGAAAATCCTGTGTTTTCTGTCGTAATTATAAGGTGCCGGCTGTTGCTGGATCATTGCGCTTTTTCCTCTTCATGGGTATTGATCATAGACATCCTGCATTCCTCTTCACGGCCCTTCAGTCAGCGCATTGACAAAACCCGATGAATTTCAAGGGTTTGCCGGGCATTGCGCCCAACACCGCGGCAGTTTAGCGTATAAGGTCCTTTTAAAGCATTAAAAAACGCGTGAGGGCTGGTTTGTGAATCCCATCCGTGAAAGAGCTTTGCGGAAGTTAAAGGTCCCGGTATCATGGCGATCGGCCTGATGAGAGAGCAGAGTTTTTAGAGCATGGACGAAAAAATACTGATTTTATCCGTTTCCGCCGCATCCATGGGGGTGCTGCATACAATCCTGGGACCGGATCATTACCTGCCGTTTATCGTCATGTCCAGGGCAAGGAACTGGAACTACTACAAAACCGCGTGGATTACCTTTTTATGCGGTTTGGGCCATGTGGGATCGTCGGTCGTACTGGGGATGATCGGGGTTGTTTTCGGTATTGCGTTCAAGGATCTTTTGAAAATAGAAGATGTCCGGGGCGGATTGGCCGCCTGGCTGCTGATCGTTTTCGGATTCGGGTATATGATCTGGGGCGTGTTCCGTTCAAAAAAGAATCAGCCCCACCGGCATTATCACCTGCATCCCGAAGGCGTTTCCCACGCGCACCTGCATACCCATGTGCAGGAACACGAACATACGCACAGGAGCGAGAAAATCGTGAACCTGACCCCGTGGGTGCTTTTTACGATATTCGCCCTGGGCCCGTGCGAGGTGCTCATACCCACCCTGATGTATCCCGCGGCCGAGCATAATTATCTGGGTGCCGCCGTCGTCGCCGTTGTTTTTTCGGTTGCCACGATCGCCACCATGATTGCCGTTGTATTGATGCTTTCATTCGGAATTAAAAAAATACGGGTGGGATATCTTGAAAAATACATGCATGTGCTTGCCGGGGCCGCCGTATTTTTGAGCGGTTGTGCAATTGTTTTTCTGAATTGGTAGTGCAACCGGGATCCGGAAAATATAATAGATGACAGACTTTCAATCCTGGAAGGGGAATTACGGTGCCGGCCAAACCGACTCCCGCTAAAAGAAAAATCAACCATCCACGAATACGGTCCGTGGCTTTTCGCCTGCGGCGGAAGAGGGGCGGGAAAATCATTGGTTTGATCGAGAAGATTCATGCTGAACGGCAGGAGGTCCACATTGTCGACGTGGGGGGAACCAGAGAGTACTGGAATATTATTCCGATGGAGTATCTCCGCCGGAGAAACGTTCATATAACGGTCGTGAATATTTCCCCTTCGGACAATCCCCCCGGCAGGCATGAAACCATGTTTTCCTACCTGCAGGGAGACGGGTGTCGACTGGAGGGTATTGCGGACAATCAGTTCGATATTGCGCACTCGAATTCCGTGATCGAGCATGTCGGCGATTGGGAGAAAATGGCAGATTTTGCCGGTGAAATCAGGCGTATCGCGAGGTTGTATTATGTGCAAACGCCGAATTATTTTTTCCCCATCGAACCGCATTTTTTATTCCCGTTTTTTCAGTGGCTCCCGTTTTCCTTGAAAATTCGTTTGATCATGCGGTTCCAGTTGGGCTGTTTCCCAAAAGCGGCCGACGAGGAGGAAGCACGGAGCTATATAGAAATGTGCCGGCTGCTGACAAAACGAGAACTCATTCACCTTTTCCCTGATGCCGAGCTTCACAAGGAGAGGATTTTCTTTTTGGCGAAATCTTTTATCCTGATCCGGGGCGGCTTTGTATAAAATAAAAAAAGGGAATTTTTCCCGCGCAGGCAAATTTCTTTATCAGGAATAGCCTGATTCATGCTTCAATTCGAAAATCATGACGTCCTTACCCCGAAATATGCATAAACTGCTCAAGCAGGTTTCCAGGTCTTTTTACATTACCCTGCAGGTATTGCCCCATACCATAAAGCCTCAGCTGAGCATAGCGTATCTGCTGGCGAGGGCGGCGGATACGATTGCCGACACGGGCCTGGTCCAGGTCCGGAAAAGGATGGAAACGCTGCTGCAGTTGAGGAACAGCATCGAAGAAACGGCGGCCGGGCGCCCGGTTTCGCTTCCTGATTTCGGCGTGCTGGCGGAGGCTCAGAATGAAAGGGAAGGAGACGGCACTCCCGCGGAGCGGACTCTTCTGGAAAAACTGGGGTTGGTACTGGAGGCAATGAGAAGTTTCACCGAAAATGATCGAAGATGGGTGCGCGATGTTCTGCTCACCATTACGCACGGCCAGGAACTGGACCTGATACGTTTCGGGGCGGCGTCCGCGCCTCAAATCGCCTCGATAGAAACGGAAGAGGATCTGGAAGAATATATTTACTGCGTTGCCGGCTGTGTCGGTGAATTCTGGACAAAGGTTTGTCGTGCGTATCCGCTGTCCGGAGTGCAGATCGATGACGAAACCATGGTATCCGACGGCATCCAGTTCGGGAAGGGCCTGCAGCTGGTGAACATATTGCGCGATCTGCCCAAAGACCTGCATCACGGCCGGTGTTACATACCCAAAAATCGTTTGGCCCGGTATGGATTGGAGCCGCACCACCTTCTCGATCCGGGTTCCATCAATCGATTTAATCCTCTGTACGAACAGTACCTGAAACGGGCCGAGCTCTATTTATCCAAAGGGTGGCACTATACGACGACGATCCCGGCACGGTTTGTCCGCCTTCGCCTGGCATGCTCCTGGCCCATCCTTATCGGGATCCGGACATTGCAGCAATTGCGTTCCGACAATGTCCTGGACGACCGGCACCGCGTCAAAGTGAGCAGAGTGGATATGCGACACCTGATTTTATGGTCTACGGCCCTCTATCCTTTCCCCGATCGATGGAACCGGCTGTTTGAGAAAGTTAAAAAAGGGCCCCTCCTGGATTGATAATGAAGGGGCGCAATTGTTAGTTATAAATTTGTTCCAGTATCCTTCTGGCGCTGTTGACTGACTGTCCGCCGCTGGAGAGTAGCCGATGACAGGTTCGGGGAAAGCGGAATAACGCATGCGGATTGCCGTTTTGAGTAAAGCCGATCTTTCAGGAGGAGGCGCAAGCCGCGTCGCTCAGCGTCTCGCGCGCATGCTGCTGGCCGACGGGCATTCCGTGATGCATTTCCTTTCCTATGCTAAAGCTCCGCTCTTGCCCCACATGAAGCTTCTCCAGCAGGCACCCGGACTCACCTATTGGAACGGGCAAATACGCCAGCTCTCCAAATGGGCCGGATTCCCCGATTTCCTCGCTTTGGACTACCGGATATTCCGCCGGGAAGCCGGTTCCATCGACCTGCTTCATGTCCACGATATTACAGGCGCGTTCTCCCCCGTGAGTCTTCGCCGTCTTGCACGCGAGGTCCCTACGGTGTGGACATACCACGACTGTTCCCCCTTCACCGGCGGATGCGTTTATCCCTTTGACTGCAGGCGCTTCAAGCAACAGTGCGGGCCGTGCCCGGAGATGGGCCGATGGCCGCTCAATAACCGGTTCGATCGGACGCGCCGGATGCAGCGCTTCAAGCTGGATTTTGCAAATACGTATCGGGCCGTCGCTCCCAGCCACTGGATGGCTGATATGGCCACGGCTACCGGCCGCATATGGACGCGTCCCACGGTAATTCCCAATTCCGTCGACACGGAGATTTTCGCTCCCCACGATAAGCGGGAATGCAGGCAACAGCTGGGGCTCCCGTCCGGGGCGCCCATTGTATGTTTCGTCGCCAATTTTCTGTGGGACCGGAGAAAAGGTGCGAAGTATTTTGTGGAAGCTCTTCGGCGGCTGCTTCCGCTGAAGCCGTTTTTGCTGATCGTGGGTGGAGAAGATGCCGCGGTGATGAAGGCGTTGCGCGGCTGGCCGGCGAAGTTTACAGGGTTCGTTTCGGATTTCAGGTTGCTGTCCCGCTGGTATGCCGCGGCTGACTTTATGGTAATGCCGGCAGTGGCGGACAACCTGCCTACCGCCCTGATAGAGGCCATGGCATGCGGGACGCCGGCAGTTGCGTTTGCCACGGGGGGCATTGTGGACCTCGTTCAACATGACCATAATGGATGGCTGGCTCCGACGGGATCGGTGGAGGGTCTGGTGGAAGGCATGCGCCTTGCGATGAATGATGCGGCCAGGCTTTCGGCCTGGAGACAGGCGGGACTCGAACGCGTTCGCGAGGAATATACCGATCGGTTGTTTCTTCAAAGACACTACCGCATTTACGCGGAGACGATGGAGTGGCACAAAACAGGGCAATGAAAATGCAGCGGATTATGATCTTCGGCGCCGGAGAAGGCGGACGCCGTGCGCTGGATAACTTGAGCGAAGATTGCCGGGTTGCCTGCATTCTCGACAACGATCCTAAAAAACAGGGCACCACCCTGGCCGGGATTCCCGTCTGCAGCCCCGATCGGGCATTGGAACCGGAAGTGGATCAGGTTCTTATTGCGAGTTATTACAGCAGTGAAATTTTTGAACAGTTACTGGAAATGGGGGTCGATGTTCGTAAGATCGAGGTTCTCGATTATGAACTGTTGACGGACTGTGAAAAATTCCCCGCGGGGATTCGAAATCTTTTGATCGTATTGGGACTGCTGATAGTCGCTTTTATTCTTTGGGTATGGTTTCGATGAAATCCTTGAAAAATCCGGTTGTGGATGCCGTTATCTGCAATTTCAACCAGGGCCGGTGGCTTCCGGTGAGTCTTGACAGGCTTTTTCGTCAAAGCTTCGGGCTTCGGTGCATCCATGTCGTGGATAATGCTTCCACGGACGATTCTCTTCGGGTTGTGCAGGATGCCGTGAGCCGCTGCCCGGGCGAGATGAAAATCCACAGAATGAAAGCAAATCTCGGGGGAGCCGGCGGCTTCGCTTTCGGCACGGAAGCCGCCATGATGGACAATCCCGATTTCCTCATGCTGCTCGACGGGGATGCGTTCCTGCTCGGTCTTACGGTCGAAAGTCTGGTGTGCTTCGCACTGGTGAGAATGGTGGTTGCGGCATTCGGGCCCAAAATCTATCTCGCGCGAACGGACGGACGCAACTGGGATGAAATTGCTTCCGGCCGGGTAGTTCAGGAAATAGGCGGAATGCTGGATTGGGAAAGGGCGGATTTTCTGTTGCAGCACAATAAAAGGGATGAAAATGAACTGGAGGAGCTCAGGGGTATCTTTTCCGTGGATTACGTTGCGGCCTGCGCCTGTATGGTCCGGGCTGAAGCCGTTGCCCGTTGCGGGACGATGGATCCCTCCTATTTCCTCTACTGGGACGACATAAACTGGTGCACTCGAATGCGCGCGGCAGGATATCGAATCGAGGTTTTTGCCGATGCTCTGGCCTGGCATGTCGGCGGAGGGCGCGTGCGGGTTTCTCTCAAGCCGACCTATTATTACTGGCGCAATAAAATTCGCTTTTTCGGCGCGAACCGCGGATTGAAACCGGAGGTTCCGGCTCTTGAAAACGCGCTTTTCTACGGATTGCGGGCGATATTCACCTGCAGGCTGTTCGGCCAGGATACAACGGCGGATATTCTTCAGAAGTCCCTTGAAGACGGATGGACCGATTCCAGGGAGCCGTTGGATATCCCTGAGGATGCTCTTAAAATACAGCCGGTCCGGAGCCGCGTCGAACCGAAGGGGAACAACGATGGGATTCGCCGGATCGAAGGTCTGGAACATGTGCTGGAAATCCCCGACAGTGCTGCCGATCTCGATCCCGAACGAACGGTTCTGCGCGATCGATACGGCAAAGAAATGCGTTTAGGCGATGCCCGCCATGCGGCGGAACAATTCAACCGTTGGTATCCTGAACGGCTGGAGCAGTTGAGGCGTCTCCCGGGAGCCTGGACATGACAACCGCCCCGCTTCATCGTATAAGCGTAGCCGTTCTCAGCTACAATCGGAGGGAGGAGCTTCGTGAAACCCTCGATGCGGTCTGCCGTCCGGAATATCCGTGGCATGAAGTCATTGTCGCGGACAACGGATCGACGGATGGAACGGTAGAATTCGTCCGCAAAACGTATCCGGACGTTCGGCTGCTGGCCCTCGACGGGAATATCGGGATAGAAGCGAGTAATCGCGCGTACCTGGCAGCCACAGCTCCCTGGGTGCTGTCGCTGGATGACGACAGCGCGCCTTCTGTCGCCAGCTTCGATGTTATGTCGGAAGAACTGCTGCAGGAGCCTAAGGTGGCGGCGCTGGCGCTTTCGGTCCGGCGTAGCGCATCGGCCCTGGAAGGAATCGCCTCAAGCGAAATCGCCTATGGATTCAGTTCGGCCGGCGTGCTCTTCAACCGGGCGGCCATCGCAAGCATCGGCACCTACGATCCGGAGTTGTTTCTTTTTACCAACGAGCTGCACTGGACGGCCCGCGCGCATCTGCGGGGATGGAGCATCCGCAAATATTCCGGGGCCGTGGTTGTCCATCGAAGCGCTTTGCGGAACCGGCATTCGGCGAAACACGCCTTCTATTACAGCCGGAACCTCCTGCTTTTTCTACTGCGGTATGCGCCGGCAAACCGAAAGGCGGTCCTGCTTTCTTCCTATTTTCGCGAATTGCTTGTTTGCTCTTTGCTGCACCGCACGGGCGTATATCTTCGTGCCTGTAAAAGCGCCTGGAGGATTGCGGCCGCCACGAAGAGCAAGATTCAGCCGCTGCCGGAAGGAATCTTTCATTGCATCAATCCGGACTTGCGTGCCGGTTTCGGGTATTTGGGATGAGCGACCTCATACTGATTGTGCGGACAATCAATGTTGAAGAAATGGGCCCTTT
>CAZPHK010000139.1:0-12370 GCA_964586015.1 uncultured Acidobacteriota bacterium
CCAAAACACTCGTGAAACGCGCGCTGCTGGCTACGGTTTAAAATCAGGTTGCAGTAGGGGCGAACCTTGTGTTCGCCCCTACTGCTCTGTCAAAAGAATATCCCCGAATCCGGGATGGCTGGTTGCGTGAAGAATCGAGGGCGAACACAAGGTTCGCCCCTACGTGCATAATCAGGTCTCGTTTAAATTACCCCAGCCTGTTCTTTTCCTGAAGGGTATCGGCGACTTTCTTCAGTCCCATACTTTCGAGAGTTTTTCTCACGGGCCAGCCGTTGGAACTGTTCCACCCTTCAAAATCATAGAATTTCGTTTTCCACGCTTCGAATTTCGACCGGTTCAAAACCCTGCCCGTACAGTTGCCGTAGCGCCATTTTCCATTTTCGTATACCGGCAGGTAATAGGGGGATTGGGTTGGAACGTTATAAACGTAACCGGTGAAGACCTCCATGTCCCGGTGCCTGCCCTGCAGCACCCAAATCGAACGGTCCAGGTTCCAGATCTTGCGTCCGATTTCAACTCCGTCTGTAAAGCTGATGTTTCTGCCGGTGACGGCGTTAAAGAATTTGGGTTCCCCTTCCGGCGTTGCGCCCGACATATCCGCAGTGTTCGGAGTGAAGAACAGAGGCCACACCCAGTCGCAATAAAGGGCGGACTGGATCCAGAACCTGGAATAGTGCCTGTGCCACGCGATGGTTCTGACTCTGTTGTCCGAGTATATGCCTGTAGGGCCTTCACTGTAGTCGAACATGAACGGATCTCCCGTATAGGGCTCTACCTTGGAGGACAGTATTTCCACGACTTTTTCCGCCGGCAGTACCGGCTCCGTGTTGGATCCGATGGTTATTCCAGGCATGTAGTGTACGGCAAAGCTTATGCCGTGTTCGTTGATATCCCTCTCTCCCAGGATGGAGCCATAGCCCCATTCCGGCTCGAGCCTGGGATCGTTGTGTTCGTAATAGCCCCAGTTGGGCAGCGTCAGAAGTCCGCTGTCGTTGTCTTCTTTATATCTTCCCCAGCTTTCCGACGCCCGGGCGACTCCGCCGCTGAGAGCTTCCCCTATGTCCTCTTTGTTCACAATCTTTCGTAGAAGAGCCTGGATGAATTCCACTTTGCCGAACAGTTCCATCGGAAGGTCGCTTTCTATTTTCCTTCCGCGCCCCAGCAGGCCCTGCTTGTGGAGCGCTTCAATGTATCCAAGCATCGGGCGCATCTGAAAAGCATTGATTCCATACTGTTGTACCAGATCGCATGCTACCTTCCGGTCCTTGGAAGAATCCTGGATTCCGATTGCCCAGATCGTATCTTCGCAACTGGATTCGTTGCTGATCCCGCCGGCCAATCGCTGGCGGCATCCTTTGGGGCATCCGGCGCATGCCTGGGCCCGTGCCGGTTCGAACGGGGGCTGTTTGTTCAGGAAATTGTCGTCGGCCGGACTGTTGTTGACGGGAGAAAAAACGAAGGCTTCCGAAGGCTCTTCCATTCTCGGGTTGTCCACGTCGTATTGAAATTTACGGTACCACAAACGCGCATCCATCAGTGAGACAGGATCGGCTACGCCGACGCTGCCCGTTCCGACAACACTGATGGCCTTCAGTTTCTTCGCGCCGAAGACTGCGCCGAATCCGCCCTGCCCTGCGCCGTTGCCGGCATCGTGGATCAGGCATGCAATCCTGGACAGACTCTCTCCCGCCTGGCCGATGCACAATACGGCAGGTTTCTGGGTGGTGTAGCGATCTCCAATGTCCGTCCATTCGCCGAATCGGGAGCCGGGATTGACTCGTCTCCAGATTTCCTCCTGGGTTTCCATGATGTCCAGTCCCCATAGAGTTCGCGCGTTTTCAAAAGAGACTTTGTCATCGATAATTTGAATCCAGACGGGGTCGTCGGAGGCGCCTTCGACAACGATGCCGTCCCATCCCGCATATTTAAGCTGCGTGGAAAAGCGACCGCCGAAATTGCTGCGCGTAAACCATTCAACCGGATACCCCTGCGGGCCGAGGCCCTGTACCTCACACCTTCCCGCGGCTGAAGGAACGATTACCCCAGAAAAAGGACCTGTCATGACGGTAATGACATTCCTGGGATCGAACGCGCCGAAAGGCAGCTGATTGCCGACGAGGTCCCAGAAGATAGCGGAACCCATGCCGTGACCGCCGCCGTATTCTTCGTACTGTTCGGTATCCAGCGTCCCGATGGTTTTTTTCGTCAGGTTGAGTCTCAATATTTTGCCGGTGTATCCACCTGTCATTTGCGATTCCCCCTGTTCTTCGTTGGGTGCGTATGATTGACGCACTGAGAATCAGAGTATATGAGAAGAAGTCCCGAGTCACACCATAAGATTTACAGGTCTGTGTTTTTTCTCCTCTCTTTTCAACATAATCATTAGCAAAATGTGCATGTGCGCCAATTTTGCTATGGCTCTTTGCGCTGTAGAGTTATATATTTAATATTTTGAAATTAATACGCTCGATTCTTTTATAAAAGAAACGGATTTATGGACGAAAAGATATTATGAGCTTGTTGTTCGATTTTTATTATTGCAGCTCATATAGCACAGACCCCTAAGGGTTGTGTCTTTCTCTTCTTCGTCTGCAATATAGAAAGAAAAAGCGGCCCACCGGGGTAAACGGCGGGCCGCTTTTATTTTTGCCCGTTTTTAAAGCGGGTTAAGGAGAGCACTCATGATCATTATTTGTGAGGCCAAGGCAACCGAAGCCCAGGTCAAGGCTGTGGAAAATAAGATAAAGGAGGCCGGCCTTACGGTGCACCGTTCCGACGGCGTCGAACATACCATCCTCGGTGTGGTCGGGGACCGCAACCGGCTGGACATTGGAGCGGTTTCCATGATGCCGGGAGTCCGCGATACCGTTGTAGTCACCACGCCGTACAAACTCGCCAGCCGTGAGTTCCATCCCGAGGATACGGTCGTTCGCGTCGGCGAGGAAAGCCTTGTCGGGGGGCTGGATATTGCCGTGATGGCCGGTCCCTGTGCGGTCGAGAGCGAAGAGCAGATAGAGTCCTGCGCCGGGATCGCGGCCGACAGCGGCGCAAAGATTCTCCGGGGGGGCGCGTTCAAGCCGCGTTCTTCACCCTATTCCTACAGGGGATTGGGAGAGGAGGGGTTGAAGCTGCTTCGTAGAGCGGCGGACCATTACGGCATGGCGGTGGTGACCGAGGTCATGACGATCGATCAGATCGACATGGTGTCCGAGTATGCAGATCTCCTGCAGGTGGGCGCACGCAATATGCAGAATTATCCGCTTTTAACCGCCCTGGGCCATGCGGAAAAACCGATATTGTTGAAACGGGGCATGTCGGCCACGGTCCAGGAATGGTTGATGAGCGCAGAGTATATTCTTACGGAAGGCAACCCGGATGTGATCCTGTGCGAGCGCGGCATAAGAACGTTCGAGACGGCGACCCGGAATACTCTGGATCTTTCGGCTGTTCCGGTCGTAAAGCATCTGTCGCACCTCCCTGTTATTGTCGATCCAAGCCATGGAGTGGGAAACAGGAGGTTTGTGGCATCCATGGCTCGGGCGGCGGTGGCGGCCGGGGCCGACGGCATGATGATCGAGATCCATCCCGCACCGGAAAAAGCGCTGTCGGACGGACCGCAGTCGTTGAATTTTGAAGAGTTCGGACTGTTGATGAACCGGTGCCGGATTATCGCCACTACAGTCGGACGGCAGTTGGGGAAGGCCAAATAAAATGATACGCATCAACGATATGAAGATCACGATTATCGGGTGCGGTCTCGTAGGCGGATCGATCGCCCTGGCTCTGAAGAGAAGCCGGAAGGATTGTACCGTTACCTGCATCGATATGGCTGAACGTCTCCCGGCCATCCAGGACGCCGGCGTTGCCGACCGTGTGGGGACGATGCGGGACCTGGGGGCATTTTTGCCCGAAAGCTCCGTAGTCATTCTGGCTACGCCGGTGCAGATAATTCTGGATACCATCGAAGCGATACGCCCTTTCTTGAAGGAAGGTACGATCGTCACGGATGTCGGGAGCACGAAGAAAAACATTATGGAGGAAGCGAGGAAACTGCTTCCTTCCGGAGTCCATTTTATCGGGGGACATCCGATGGCGGGTTCGGAACGCTCCGGCGTTGAATCCTCCGATCCGCTTTTATTTCTGGACCGCGTCTATGTTCTCTGTCCCTATCCGGACACGCCCCCGGAGGCGTTGCTGGTGTTGATGGACCTGGCCGAAAGCCTCCAGGCTTTGCCCGTTACCATTGACCCTGAAGAGCATGACAGCATCATGGCTACTATAAGCCATCTGCCCCATATAATTTCCGTCGCCCTGATGCATGCCGCCCTGTCCGGAGACGCGGAGCACGGCATGCTGGACAAAATGGCCGGGCGCGGATTTCTGGATATGACACGCCTTTCGGCCTCGGACTATAAAATCTGGAAAGGAATTCTGGAAACCAACAGGGACGGAATTGCCCGGGCGCTCGCCCGGTTTAATGAAAGTCTTTCATTAATAAGCGGTTTAATTATGGACCAGGAGGCGGTTCTTGCCTGGGAGCGGGCTGCAGGCCGGCGTAGAAAAATGGGGCCCGAAAGTTTGCCGAAACCCCGAAAGCAGGACCTGCGCAGCATAATCGATCAGTACGACCGGCAGATCTTATCGGCCCTCGCAGGCCGGGTCGAAACGGCGCGCCGGATCGGGAAAATAAAGGCGAATCAGTCCAAGCCTTTTACAGACCCGGATCGGGAGAAACGGATGCTGAAGCGGAGAGAGGAGTGGGGAAAATCTCTGAATCTGTCCGGGGACTTTACCGATGAACTTTTCGCCGTCATTTTAAAGCACTGTACGAAAATACAGGCTGAACAATAATAGTTCGTGTGAACGTGTGACGTTAGACGTCCGGCGTTGGAACATTCGTGGATGTTAAATTTGATGATTCCCTTTAAAACCGAAAGGCGTAGTTCAGCTTGACGCGGAAAAGAGTTTGTGCGGACTCGAACCGGTCGAATTCGTTTTCCTGCCAGCTGTGGTTCAATACTATGAAAATTTCCCGCCCGGGAGTAAAAATCCATCGAAGCCGGCTCTGAAGGCCTATATTTTGGCTTTCCGTGTCGTACTGGACAAAATTGGCCAGCGTGATGAAGGGCGTAAAGGAATAATCCAATCGGTACATTACCAGACTTGTATTGAAATCTCCTTCCGGCAGGCGGATCCAGTTCTGTTCCCAGCTGAACGAGGTGGTAAGATGGTGATCTTTTCTCCATGCCAGTTCTCCCCCGAACTCCTTGCGCGTTCCGGAGTAGAAAGAACCGGTTCCAAAATCGGCATGCAATGAAACAGGCCTTCTCTCCGATGTGAAGAAAAAGAATTTGTGGGCGCTGAACGTATACGTACGCGCGGGCAGCGTAACGTCGTTTCTGAAATTGATCGTCCATGGCTCGAAGAGCCGCTCCTCGTTCCGTGTGTAGTCGTATCCGATCAAATCTCCGCTGTTCAAATCCAGACGGAATGGATTGACCCGCAGTTCCTTTGTTTCCCATGACTGTTGCGTGATATTGAAATAGTCCTTGTAGGACACTTCAAATGCCAACTGGCGAATGCCCCATGCTTCGGGACGGGGGGATATCTCCGCCGTCACGGAAGAGATCCTGACTCCCGTGCGCGGTACGAATCCCAGTGAAGGATTATAGTTTTTCCCGATAGAGATCCATTTATACTCGAATTCTATAAGATCGTTCGGATAAGTGATTGTTCCGCCGTAAGCGTTGTTGTTTCTATCCAGGCCGGTCGTATCGGTCCTGGATCCGAAGAGCACCAGGCTCAGGTTCTTGTTGCGGCCCAGAAAATTCGATGTGGCGAGCTTGAAATCGACCCCGCCCATCTGATTGCCGGTCAGACCGGTAGGATCGCCGTTTGTAAATATAGTCCCGATGTAGGACTGGCTAAGGAAATTTGCCTTGACCCGCCCGACCGACAGGTTTTTGCTTGCGATCGCGTATCCGTCGGGATTTTCGTCTGCGTCGACCCTTCCGGTTTGAACGTCCAGCACTCCCACGTCGAATCTGCCGATTTTCCCGGTAATTTTCTGGCCGATTCGGATCGGGATTTCATGCCCGCCGACCAACCCGATGCGCCGGGAAAAGAAGGGGACGAGGTCTCCTCCCATGTTCATGTCGGGAGGGCCCATCGGTTCCGATTTGGCGAATTCGAAAGTACCGGCATCCTCCAGAAAGAAGGAGCGTTTTTCCGGGAAAAACAGGGCGAACCGGGTCAGGTTCACCTGGCGGGCGTCCACTTCCGTTTCGGCAAAGTCGGTATTTATGGTTGTACTGGAGACCAGGTTGGAAGTGATGCGATAGAATACATCGACGCCGCCGTCGAAATCCGCTTCCCAAAGATCCGGACGGTCGATGTCCCGGGTGAAACCCGTAATGCCGTAAGGCTTGATATCCAGCCCCACGCCCTGGGAGAGTTTTTCCATTCCCTTAATTTGGCCTGCCCGGACGACATGGTGCATTTGTACGTCGAGTGACGGGGAGGCCCACCGGGACCGTTCCCGGTTGCGGGCCAGGTATCGGGAGATATTGAAGCCCCATTCGGAAATGTTCGGATTGAATCCCACCGTTTTGAAGGGGATTTCGAATTCGGCCGACCAGCCTCTGCTGTTGCTGTGAGTCCTGACATTCCAGATCCCATCCCACTCCAGGGAGGCGAACTGATTTTCCGAGATCCTTCCGTCGACTAAGGCGCCCGCGGGGTTCGTGGAAAAGAAATAGGCGTTCCGGTGATCGTGAAAGGTGTCGAGTAAGATTTCGATATTATCATTTTCCATCAGCATGGCGTCCCGTTTCATCTCTGTCGCCACGATGGACTCCGGTCTCCCGTCCTCGCACCTCACCGCTATATAAAGGAAGTCCTCGTTGTACGCCAGCCAGATTTTCGTTTTTTCCGTCGGTTGCTCACCCGGGGAGGGTTCCACCTGCGTCAGGTTTTCAATGACGGGTTCCTTCTGCCAGGCGGGCTCGTCCAGTATTCCGTCTAAGGAAATTTCCCCCTCCAGGACTCTAACGAGAGCTTCATTTTTTTCCTGCGCGCAAAGCGAAATTGCCGTCATTATGCTCATTATGGCCGGCGTCAGTAGAAGCAGAGGGATTCTGGTACATTGAGACAGGATATTATTTTTCATTTTAACGGACACACTCCTGGACCGAATTTTGAGGGATTTATAAAGTCAAAGAGGCGAAACACAGAAAATTCATCACAAAGCTTTTACTCAAAAAATCGTTGTAGCCTCACGAAGTCGTTTTGAACTCCATAGACGCTGGTTCAACCTGCTGGGAATTCAGGAGGCTTCGAACGAGTTCACTGCCCGGCGCACTCCGATTCCGCATAGATTGTAATACGTATATTTTTGGAAATGCTACAACTGTTGGTCGAATGATCTTTGGTCGAATTCGTTTTCCTGCCTGTTTTGATTCAGGCGGAAACTGAAAAGAAAGAGCCCTTGTTTTCTTCAAAAATTACGGCGATAAACGAAATCCCGATGGCATAGGTTGTCTTCCCCTTTTCATCCATCTGCCGTTGATTGGTGACCACTCCGCATGCTTTGAGAAGGGGGGCTGCTATTTTCAATACCGTGCCGCTGCCGAGGTTTTCCCGGCAGAGAAAACGCATGCCTTTAGGGGAAAGATCTATCATCGTTCCATTTTTTGGAGTCTCGGGCCATTCACGGGAATATATAACAGGATCGTTCTTTTTCATGCGCGCAATGGTGCGGCGCCTTTCGCGATCGAGGTTGGGCTGCCGGTAAGACGGCAGGGGCACGTTGCAGACAGGGCAGATTTTGCCTGCTCCGGATTTGGGCGCGAGGGGCTTTTTACAAAAGGGGCAGCAGGCGGCGCCCTGAGAAGCCGGATCCGGATTCGGCGAAGATGAGGTCCTTTTAAACCGGGTTGCCTGAAATTTCCTGTCGTAGGCGGCCCTGCGTTCGGGATCGCTCAATGTTTCGTAAGCCTCATTCAGAACAGCGGCTTCGGAAGTGGATCCTCCCAGGTCCGGATGAGTTTTTAACTCACGCATCAGTGTGCGGTAGCTGGCCCGTATGATTTCCGCCGGCGCATCGGGCTGAACTTTTAAAATACGATAATAATTTCTTCTGTTTTTTATCATAGGGACGTTTTTTCATCCTGTATTTTAAGTCGACAGGCTTTCATAGTCACCTGGATTCTGTAAGGCATGTTGAATCCTTAACCCGCTTGTATGATTTTGAATAAAGCTTCGTTCGATTTCCGCGGGAGTCCTTGACGAAATGCGGGTTAAGGTTATATTGGAACCGTACACTTTGCGTCGGGTGCCGTCATGAATTATTTTATAAGCAGTCCGGTTCATTAAAGGGAATCGTTCCCTGAAGCTTTTGCGGACGCGGCCCAGATCCTGCGTGAATGCATCCGAACGGGAGGAAGAGTCATGGAAAAACGTAACTTAGGCCGGCAGGTGAAGGTATCGGCAATAGGCTTGGGCTGCATGGGCATGTCGGAATTCTACGGTACCGCCGACGATGCCGAATCCATAGCGACCATTCATCGTGCCATCGATCTCGGAATCGATTTTCTGGATACGGCCGATATTTACGGCCTGGGGCGCAATGAAGAACTTGTCGGGCGCGCTGTTGCCGACAGGCGCGATAAGATTTTCCTTGCAACAAAATTCGGCAATGTCAGAAATTCCAAAGGCGAGTTTCTGCGTGTGAACGGTCGCCCCGAATACGTCCGGGAATCGTGCGATGCAAGCCTGAAGCGGCTGGGTATTGAAACCATCGATCTTTACTATCAGCATAGGGTGGATCCGGATACTCCGATTGAGGATACGGTGGGAGCCATGGCGGAGCTTGTCAGGGCGGGCAAGGTTCGCTACCTGGGATTATCCGAAGCGGCTCCGGATACTATTCGCCGGGCCTGCTCCGTCCATCCGATCCTGGCTCTGCAGACCGAGTATTCACTCTGGAGCCGCGATCCCGAAATAGGAATCCTGAATACCTGCAGGGAGCTGGATGTCGGCTTCGTGGCCTACAGCCCTCTGGGACGCGGTTTTCTTACAGGGCGATTTAAGAAGAGCGAAGATTTGCCCCGGGATGACTGGAGACGCCTGCATCCACGGTTTATGGGAGAAAATTTCCAGCACAATCTGCGCCTGGTTGAAGCTGTTCATTATATGGCGGAGGAAAAGAGCTGCACGCCGGCGCAGCTGGCTCTTGCATGGGTCCTGGCCCAGAGAGATTATATCGTGCCCATTCCGGGAACCGTCCATATCAGGCATCTGGAGGAAAACCTGGATGCGTGCCGTATCCATTTCACACCGACCGAACTGCGTCGTCTGGAGGAAGCCTTCCCTCTTGGGGCGGCGTCCGGTGACCGCTATAATGCCCAGGCCATGAAGGCCGTCAATATTTAATCCGCGGCTTAAGGCCGCGCGACACTGGAAGGCTCAGCCGTTCCGGCGAACTTTGATGACAGGAGCCCCGCTTTGCAGGGCAAGCCAAAACCACGCCTTCCAGGCGGGGTCGATTACTGAACAAGGAGTGCAATTATTTCCACCGATAGAAAAGAAACCAAGGGCATCAAAATCCTGCTTGGCGATCCCAGAAAAGCGATAATCAAGCTGTCGATCCCGATGGTCGTTGCCATGTCTTTCCAGACTCTCTATAACCTGGCGGATGCCATCTGGGTTTCGGGGAGAGGACCGGATTCCCTGTCTGCCGTTGGTTTTACTTTCCCGTTTTTCTTTCTGGCCATAGCTCTGGCAAACGGCATAGGTATTGGGGGCGGAGCGGCGATCTCCCGCCGGATCGGGGCCGACGACCGGACCGGGGCCGACAAGGTAGCGGTTCACAGCGTTGTGTCCAGCCTGATCCTTGGCGCGATTACCTTAATCGTTATGTTGATTCTGCTTCCCCATGCGATGGAATTCATGGGAGCGACCGAACACGCGCTGCGCCTTTCCATAGCCTATTCGCGGATAATTTTCCTGGGGAGCCTGTTTGTTTTTTTCAATGCCAGCGCGGTGTCCATATTGAGAAGTGAAGGGGATGCAAAACGCGCCATGGTTGCAATGGCGTCCGGAGGCATCGCCAACATCATACTCGATCCGGTCTTTATTTACGGTTTGAACCTGGGGGTGGAAGGAGCCGCAATTGCCACCGTTATGTCCATGTTTCTGACTACGCTGCTTGCATTTTACTGGCTCTTCATCCAGAAAAAGACATTCGTTGTATTTCGATTCAGGGGATTTCGCTTTGACGGCAAGATTCTGTATGACATCGCCAGGGTGGGCCTTCCGGCTTCGGTGTCCCAGATGTCCATGTCCCTGATGGCGTTTCTGTTGACGACAATCATTGCCAATGTCGGCGGGAGCATAGGCGTTGCGGTCTATACAAGCGGTTGGCGGATTGTTTCCATTGCCACGCTGCCGATGCTTGGGGTGGCCAGTGCTGTAACTTCCGTGACAGGGGCTGCCTTTGGGGCGTCGGAGTTCCGCAAAACCAGGACAGCCTATTTTTACGCTCTTAAAACCGGCGTTTTAATAGAATTGGTGCTTGCCGTCGTCGTCTTCGTCTTTGCCCCGCAGATTACATGGATTTTTACCTGGTCCAAGGAGTCGCAGATGCTGGTCCCGGAACTGCAGAAATTCCTTCGCATCGTCTGGGTGTTATTGCCGACGGCACCTTTCGGCATGCTTTCTTCAGGGCTGTTCCAGGGTACGGGCAAAGGGGTCTTCGCTTTAATGGCTACGCTTGTGCGGACGATCGTTTTCACCGTGCCGTTTGCATGGATTCTCGGGGTTTACCTCGATTGGGGATTGCACGGAATATGGATCGGTATGTCCGCGGCGGGACTTGCCTACATTCCGGTCGTTTTCGGATGGGCTTGCCGATACCTGAAAAGCCTTATGCAGTTGGAATCCATCGATGCTAAACTCGAGGGATCAGCTCCATCGTCAATATGAATCTCAGAATCTTTGTGCCGAATTTTCAATGCCGTCATCATGATGCAGAGAGATTGTAGAAATGGAAGAGCCGGTGGATAGGATCGAAGAAAAATCCGGTTCCCGTCGAATCCTGATAGTGGACGACGAGGAAACGGCTCTGAAGCGCATGAAGAGCCTGATGGAAAGAAAGGGATTCCGGGTTCATACAGCCGCTACCGGGGAGCATGCTCTCGATTTGTTGAAAATATGGAATTTCGACCTGGTACTCACCGATTTGATCCTGGGAGGTATCGACGGACTCGCCGTGCTTGAATATTCCAAAAAAGTATCCCCGGACACGGAGGTCTTGGTTGTGACGGGGTATGCTTCAGTGGATACCGCAATACAGGCGACCAGAAAAGGCGCCTTTCATTACCTGCAGAAACCGATACGGTCCGATGAACTGTATCATATCGTCGAGCAGGCGCTGGAAAAGCGCCGGCTGAAAACGCGGATCCGGGAGCTGGAGCATGAAAGTCTATCCGATTTTTCGGGCATTATTGGAAATTCTCCAAAGATACAGGACGTTAAATCCACTATAGAAAGGATGAGACAGTCGGAAGCGAATGTTCTTATAATCGGGGAATCCGGCACCGGCAAGGAGCTTATCGCCCGGGCGATTCACAATCTCAGCAGGAGAAGGGACAAGCGGTTTCTCGCTTTCAACTGCGCCTCTTTCGCGGATGAGCTTTTGGCCAACGAACTGTTCGGCCACGAAAAGGATGCATACACCGGAGCTTCAAAAACCACGCCGGGACTTTTGGAGAGCGCAGACGAAGGGACTGTTTTTCTGGATGAGGTCGGGGATATGTCGCCCACCATGCAGGCAAAAATTCTTCGTGTCGTCCAGGAAAAGGAATTGTTTCGGGTGGGAAGTTCCCGGCCCATCCCGGTAGATATCCGAATTCTGTCCGCGACGAATAAGGATCTGAAAAAATTAGTAGAAGCCGGGATTTTTCGCCAGGATCTTTATTTCCGATTGAATGTCATTACCATCAAACTGCCCACGCTGGAACAGAGAAAGGAGGATATTCCATGGTTGAGTATGTACTTTCTGAAAAGGGCTGCCGCGCGGATGGAAAAATCCTTCGAAGGATTTTCTGAAGAAGCCATGGGCCGGTGGATCAATTACAGCTACCCGGGCAATATCCGGGACCTCGAGAATATAGTGGAACGCACTGCGGCCCTGGCACAGGGGCACAGGATTGAATCCCAGGACCTGCCTTCCGACCTCAGGGATTTTGAAACACTTTCTTTCCGGAGGGAAAAGGGCTCCATGAAAACTCTTTCGGAAATCGAAGAAGAGTATATTCAATGGGTCCTGACGCAGACAGGACACAATAAAACGCAGGCGGCTCAGATTCTG
>CAZPHK010000140.1:0-1613 GCA_964586015.1 uncultured Acidobacteriota bacterium
CCGTCCCTTTTCCCGCTTCCCCGATTTACCAGCGGGGCAACGGACACAATCAGTTTCCCCTGAATCGAATGGAACAATTTGAGTCCTCCAGCGCGAGGCCGGTCCGAAAATCCCATGATACCTCACCAGATTAAACCTTGGCGGTGGTACCAGCGCGGCCAGTTTCGCGACGAGATCAAGAGGTTCGAAGATTACACGGGTTGCGCCGTTTCGCCACCTGTGCCGGAGTTGATAGGCTACACGTCCGTCCGGGAGAATCGAAAGACGTTCCGTGGCTACGGCAGGCCGTGCCACATAGCGGCACAGATTTTCAAGCTGATGCCGGGCTTTCGCTGGTATACAGACATTCGCATGCAGGCTATAACCTGATACGTTCGAGCATCGGGGACCTTTCATCCCTTTTCTCCCCGTCGTTTCAGGATCCAGGCCCGCGGTCGCCAGATAATTCCCCGCCCGCGGACCCGTCGATATCCTGCCCTGCATGGATGCCGCATACAGTTCCGCAAGCAGGGGCTGTTCCCTGGATAGAATGTCGACTTCTTCCGGGTCCGAATCCGGTCTCATCCCCTGTCGCTACAGCAGGCGTGTGACCCGCCGGGCTATACGTTCGGTTATACCCTCCACTTCGGAATCCGTCGGTGGCCGCAGCCTGTGGAACCGAATTACACAATCGTCATCTTCATAGTAGACCCCGTCAGGGATCACGCAATGGAAATGCATATTCAGATTGATCGCACCTCCAAAACGCTGCACAAACGTTACACTTCCACATTTGGCTTTTCGAATGCCGTACTGTTTCTTCGCGTGCCGCCGCAGCGAGGAGAAGACCGTCTGAATGAGTATATGAATAACATCCCTCACCAGACCGGAGTCGTAAGCCAGGCGATATCGGAGGGGGAATGGCAGCGAGAGCACCCATTGCCGGATTGGAACCATTGGAAGCACCCGGTCCACCAGATGCGCCGCCGTGTCCGCCATGCGCCGACCGCAGCAGGAAGAACATATCGACCGCCCCTTGCACGAGAAGGGAACAATCCGGTCCTTGCCGCAGACGTTGCAATGCACCCGAAGAAAACCTCTGGCCGGCACGCCGCAGTCAAGGAAAGCTCTCAGCTCCCGTTCAACGAATCGCGGAACCGGGCGCTCGCGCTCTCTCTGCCGCGCAAGATAGGTCTCCAGATGGCGGGAAACAACGCCGTAAAGAGGATTGTCTTCAGGATTGCGGGGGCGGTATTCGGTGGACGATTCACAAACGCAGAAACCCTTACTTTTTGCAACGAAAGCATCGAATGCAAAAGGAGTCCTTTTCGAAACCGTCGAAACCGAATCTGAAAGGCTTGGATCCATTGGAATTGCCGCATTTTCGAAAGTGAAAGGGCGGCAATAGGTCTAATCCCGCTCAAGGCCGGATGGTCCAAATTTTATGAACCGGGATACACCGGATTATCGGCCGATTGGAGCTAGCTCTGTACTCGCCGATACAGCCGGCATTCTGCAGCAGACAGTGAGTGGCAACCTGCCCGGGGTCGGAATTCCCATTTAAAATGATCGAAGACAGGGGCGAACACTAGGTTCGCCATCGGCGGAGGTACGAGTCTCGGAATTGCTGATCA
>CAZPHK010000140.1:1713-4513 GCA_964586015.1 uncultured Acidobacteriota bacterium
GGGCGAACACTAGGTTCGCCATCGGCGGAGGTACGAGTCTCGGAATTGCTGATCAGTGGAATTGATGGGTAGCGGCAAAGAAGGGCGAACACAAGGTTCGCCCCTACTAACGCAGCCGGTCGTTCCGGCTATCCGACATGCCATTGTTCTATTCCTCATATTCAGTCCCTGCTCTCCTTGATCCAGACTTTGGAGGTAATATCGCGGCTGCGGCCTTCACCTTCATCGCCGGCCGCCTTGAATCGGTTGGCACGGGCGTAGTTGGGGATGGCGAGCAGGTCCGAGCCGTCGTCCCATCGGCCTTTGACGGTAAGCACACCCTGCAGCAGATCGGGTTCCCATTGAGCTGTCAAGCGTGCATCGGGCGACAATGCCCGGTCCAGCTCCTGGTCGACGGCTTCAAAGCTGTAAATCAGCGGGCCGCAGCGGAGCGCGACCTGACCGCGGGTGGCTTCGACCTTATCGATGGCCCGCACCCGCTGAACCTGCATGGGCAGTTCCAGATGGATCCTGTCGCCTGCCTTCCACGCCCGTTCGATGACGGCGTAGCCTTTTTCGACCGGGGGGCGAATGTCCTGCCCGTTGACCTTAAGGGACAGGATGCCGTTGGCCTTGGGCTCGTTATGATAGATGTCACTGACTTCCCGGTCGGGAACCCGTATGCGGATGGAAAAGGATTTATCGACCCCTGGATTGACCGTGATCGTCGCACTGCCGCTCCAGGGATAATCGGTTTCCTGAATCATCTCGACGTCTGTTCCGGCGATGTCCGGGACCGTAACCTTGCTTCCGACGAAGAGGTTGACATAAAGGTTTGCATCGTCCTTGACGTAGGTCCAGGTCGGCAGCATCAGCAGCACGCGGGAAATGTTGCCGACACAGCAGGGACAGACGTGCCAGGGATAACGAGCTTCGCGTCCTTCCAGGGGATTCTGATAGTAGAAGTTTTCGCCGTCCAGATCCAGCGCCCCCAGGAGGGCGTTATACAGGGTCTCTTCATAGAGGTCGGCAAACCTGGCGTCATGATAGGCCATGTTGAGCTTGTGCAGAAAAAAGATCAGCCCGCAGCTGGAGCAGGATTCATTGTAGGCGTTGTGGCGCAGCGAGTAGTCCGGGCCGAAGCCTTCAGAGGTCTCGCCGCTCCCGATGCCGCCGGTAACGTAGTACTTGCGGTTAATCATGCTATCGTAAAGGCTCATGACCGCACTCTGATAATCCGTATCGTGGGTCTCCATGGCCACATCCGACATGCCCGCGTAATTGTACGCGGCCCGCACGGCGTGACCGACCGCTTCGTACTGGCGGATGACCGGAACATGCGACTGGTCGTATTCGCTGCCGCCCTTGCGGCAGTCCAGGAGGAACTTGGCAAGTTTGATATATTTTTCTCCCTTACCGCCTCCTTCGACTTTGTTGACAAAACGGCCGAAACGCACGAGAGCCATTTCCATGGCCTGATGGCCGTCGTACCATTCCTGCTTGCCCGGATCCGGCCCGATATTGGCCTCCCAGAGATCCGCCAGTTTTTTCGCTGAATTATAAAGGCGCAGGTCTTTGCCGCCGGTCAGCATGTAGTGCGAGACGGCCGCCTCGAGATAATAGCCCGCGACATACCCCTCATGGTCTCCCCGATAGCGTTCGGTCCAGCGCTGCCGGTCGCTGAGCGTGAAGGCGGTCTGCAGATAACCGTCCGGCTCCTGGGCGGCAAGGATCTTGGGGATCCAGTCATCAAGGGTATCCTTCATCATTTTCTGGGCCCGGATGATTCCGGCGTCGCCCTTGGGATCGATCATCAGAGCCACGCAGATCGACTCCATGGTGTTGTAGACCCATGCATTGGAGAATACATAGCCGCGATGGCTCCCTCCGGATTTGCCTTGGAGCTTGGCAGCCGCTTCGATGAAGTTGTTGATCCCGCCTTCCTTCAGATCCGGATCGTTAATCTTTTCAATACAATGCGGAATCCAATGGACGATAATGGCTTTGGCCCTTTGGTCCCACAGGGGACTGTCGATCCGATAAGGCATGGTGTCAACGGGACGCAGGCTCTCGACGGGCGGTCCCTGTACGACCTTCACGTTTAGGGTATCCGAACCGCTGAGGCCGTCGTTCACGGCGGTCAGCCGCAACACATAATTTCCGGGCTCGGTAAAAGTCGCCGTAGTATCGAGTTTTGAGGGATCGGAAAAGATCACCCAACCCGGTCCCGAGGCCTTGCTCCATTGCACGGTGCTGCTGCCGGACGGAGTCTTTAACAGACCGTTGAGGCAGGTCCTGCCGCCGAGCACTACCGTACGATCCGCATCCGCCTTGACTCTGGGAGGAAACGCAGGTGATTTTCCGGAGTCGTAAACCTTCCATTCCAGGATTCCGGTCGAGTATTGTTCGTTGCCGTCGATTTCCAAACGCAGTCCGGTAGTGGTGACCTCGGCAAAGTTCAGGCTGTTGTACCGGTTCTCCGCCACTCCGAGGATCTCCCCGGTCGACACGGGGACAAATCCGCTGCCGTCCCAATAGAGTAAACGAGCCGCCGCCGGCAGGCGAACGCCCCGGCGATCATCCCACCAGTACACATCAATTTTGTCGGTGCTGACGGCGGCATCCCAGTCGTATTGCACCCACTGGGTATTCCGGCGCGGCCAGTTCCCGCAGGAACCCCGGCTGCGATCGCTTGAACGCCTCGGATCGACGCCGTCGTTCAGAGCGCCGGCGGAGGTGTCGCCCGACACATAGGAGGCCGACGGCTCCGCCGCCAAGGCGACATTGGCGGCTGTTTGAACGGCCAGCACCCCGGCGGCCA
>CAZPHK010000140.1:4613-12367 GCA_964586015.1 uncultured Acidobacteriota bacterium
TCCGCCGCCAAGGCGACATTGGCGGCTGTTTGAACGGCCAGCACCCCGGCGGCCACCGCCCCCGCCAGGAGAGCTATCGACAGGAACCACAGGCTGTAACGATGTGCTTTCATCAGAGACTCCTTCCGGACGATGCGGGCTATTCTGGAAAATCCTGGTTAAGTGTCGGGCTATTATAATGGATAACACTCACCATTCTCAAACAGCCGGTTTGAAGGAGATTTATACTGGAAGAAATACGGATTACGGAAGTCCGTCCCCGCGGGCAGTTCTCCGGGCGTTCACGATCCCGAGGCGGATAAATTCTTTCGTTGCGCGCCTTGTAATGTCGCTTATCATGCGGGGTTCGTAACGGTGGTCGTATACGTACGATTTGATCCTCAGGCGCAGGTACGGCTCCTGATCGAAACCGTGCGTCAGCAGCGTTACGATCTTTTTGCTACCGAGCAGGTAAGGAGAACAGGCTGCCGCTTCAAAGCCGATTTCAAGCGCAACATCCGGATCGGCGTCCGCCGGAAGGTACAGATCCGTTACGACCTGGCAGTCGGGAACTCCCGAGTTGGCGTTGAAAACCTGGCGATTGAGTATATCCAGGTTGGGAATGGTAACGCGGGTGTCGTCTGCAGTGGTCAGTTTCGTACTGCGCAGGCCGATGTGGTCGATCTCGCCGTACGCGTCCCCTATCTTGACCCTGTCGCCGAGCTGGTACGGCCGGTCGATCAGGACAACCAGGCCGCCGATGACGTTCTTGATCAGGTCCTGGGCCCCCAGGCCGAGCGCCAGTGCGAGGGATCCGATGGAGGCTAAAAACGTTTCAGAAGAAGGAGCCAGAATGCTGATGATTGCAAAAACCGCCAGAAACCAGAGCCCGATCCGGGTCGCCGGCTCCAGCAGTTTTGTGAGGAATCTCGCTCTTGGGATTTTTTCGCTGAGTAGAATAAAGAGCCTGGAAGTCAGCCGGACAAGAAACCAGGCGACAAGAATGATGACGATGCATTCCAGGACGTTGATTGGGGTTAATTTTTCCATAAAGGAGTACTGAGTGGTTTGAAGGGCGAGAAACGACTGAAGTGGAATGGCAGGCATAATGTTTTTCCTTATAGCATATTCCGGCGATACAGGGCGTTGCGGACAAAGCGGCCGGCGGAAGGCCGCACCCGGAAGCCCGGAAAGTTCGGATCCTTCTCGAGAACATCCCGGGCGATGAGCTTGTCTACACAGCGTGTGCTGCTTTCAACAGGCTCATCGAATATCTGCGCCGTTTCTTCCACCGTCAGGCTTCCGTGCTGCAGAACAGCCTGCAGCTTGAATGCATCATCCAGAGACAGCTGCGACAGCATTTTCCCGTATTCCGGCTCCGCCGGGTTCAACATGTACAGGACTCCCCCTTCGATGCGATCCACGGATTGAAGCCACAGTTCGAAAGCCGAACGGAAAATTCCTTCAGACTGCCTGTAAAGAGATTCGAAATAGGAACGCTCCGGATCTTTTCCCAGCCCCAGAAAGCGGCGGACTGCATCGGCGCGAGAATTGTCCGGTTCCGGAGACATCAGCTGCAGGCGGAGTCCCGACAGGTTGTGCCGGATCATGAGAGCTTCGGTCAGATCGTCCGGAGCCATGGCCATCGCGTTGATTCGATGAGAAAAATTCTCCTCGAACGCAAGGATATTCTCGATAAAATTCAGGGCGGCCTGGTTGATGCTCAGAACCCAGAGCGTGTTTTTCGATGTGGCTGCAATGAGGTCCAGCAGCGTACGCAAAGCACGAAATCCTCCGATTTTACGTATAAAAGTCCGCTCCACTTCCTCCAGGATGACCACTCTTTTCTCCGATTCGAGAAACGAATGCAGTGCATCCGCCCCGGTTTGAAAAAGCGAGGCCAGGAAATCGTACAATTCCGTGGGCGTCGTAATCCTGCCGCTGAACTGACCGTTCGTAACGGGCAGATCGTTAAAAATCGCCATATGGGCGCAGTTCAGCAGACTGGTTTTGCCGCTGCCCCTCGCGCCCGCCACGAGTATGGATACCGGCCGTCCTTCCTCCCATTGACGACGCGCCTGTGCCATGGCTCCGATTTCAGCGTCGCGCCCCACCAGGAAGCGGGGGTCCTCTACGGGAGTCAATCGAAACAGCCGTTTGTACAGGGCGGGCAGTTCCCGCGGAACAACCTTGAGGCGCAGCAGCTCGCCAAGGTATTCGCGGCGCACAACGGGTTCGACAGCCCTTGTGGGCGGCGGGGCCCAGCCTGTCGCAATCAGGGCCCGGTCCCGGAGCGCAATGCCTTTGTCCCTGGCAAGGCGGAAACCGGTTTTTACCTGCTCATATAAAGACCGTACAGCGGCGCGAAACATCCTGCCGCCCTTTTGACGCACGAGGTACCCGTACAAGCCCAGCCTGCTCTCGTCGACGGCAAGATGGAAACGGTAGAAGGAAGCGGCGAGGGCCTCGGCCAGATGCCCCTCCACGACAGGATGAATGTCCGTCACGGACTGTTTCTGATAGTCCATCAGAGAAACGGCATTCTGGATTCCCTCTTCCGCGACCTGGGCATCGAACTCCTCTTCTCCAACGTCCCCCTCGAGACTGTAGGCGACGACCTCCCGGGCGCGCTCGATTTCATGAATGATCGCCCTGTGACCTTCTTCCGCCTCCCGGAATCCCACTAGGGCTGTTTCGCGTCCGATCTCCCCGAAAGATTCCGTAATGCAGTTCTCCGGCTCGAGCAATTTACGGGACAAACGCCGATCCGGAAAAATGCGCCCGGTTTCCACAAGCTCCACTCGACGGGGCAGTTGGGCGCGGGCTGCGGCGGCAACTTCTCTATTCCACGACGCGGCCCGCTCTTCAGACGCTGTGAGCCGGGCTTCGGGCAAAGGGAACGGATCCATCTGTTTTTTAAGGCTCCGTTCCACCAGCCAGCCGTGTACTTTGTCCAGCTCAGCCAGAATCCGGGAATGTTCTTCATCAATCGAAGCAACGTATTTGGAAGAAATGCCGACAGTGGTCTCCAGTAATTTGCCCGAGGAATATTCCAGCTCAAGTTCGGTCGTCACGGCTCTCTGCCGGGCGGACCAGATGCCGTAAAATATCTGCCACCGACGCCTGAACTTGATCAACCGTTTCGCGGAAAACCCTTTGCCGCCCGAAAGCAAAGCGCCGGCCAAACGTTCGGGAAGCCGCTTTTCGAGCATTTCACCGGCATCCAGGATAGGTTTTGCCTTAATCTTAAAGCCGGAAATCCGCTCCAGCCAGGCATCCCTGTCTCCGGACAGATCACGAAGCCTGTAGTCCGTATCGCCGACTGCATTCAACGCTTCATTCCGATACAATGCCCACGGAACGAGCAGAGAAAGCGAAGCTCTGGCCAGCAGCAGAACCATTTTCCCGTCCCACTTTATCCGGTCGTTCAAGTGCTCATAAAGAACGGATCGAGCGGTGTCGCGTACATGAAATGTCCGGGTTTTTTTACCGAAGCCGTGAACACAGCGATGGAACCACCGATCCTTCCGGCGCAGGCAATTTCCAAAATCCTTGCGCGATATGGTGAGCGTCTGTGGAAGGATTTTCAGTACATCTTCCAGGTCCTTCGGATATTTGCCGACAGCGGATACGGCGCGTTCCAGCGAGCGGATCTTTTTAAGGGAATGAAGAGGATCGAAAAGAAGGGAAACACCTTTGCCGTGAAGGGCTTCAAGAATCGAGGACAGGCTGTTCCCGGGCAAATCGCGCCAATCGTCCGGGGCGAATAGATCGGCGTGCTTCTGAAGGAGGGCATCGATTGCATCCCAGCATGTCCCGATCTCTTTTCGCAGCTTCCGGTTCCCTGCATCGAGCTCGCGTTGGAAAACATCCCATACAGCTGTAAAATCTTCGGTCACGGCGCCAATCCCGGGAGCATGCATGTGCCGAAAACCGGCGCATTCGCTCCCTGCATGTCGTTTTGGAAATCCACGCCAATCCGGTTGGAATCCATCCCTTTGATCTCACATCCTTCAACGGGATCCAATTGGATTGCACATATTTTAAATAGAGCAGGATGCAGATAAAAGCTGCTGCGATCAGGGAAAATACGCCCGGGGGCGTTCTGCCGGGTCCTCACTTCTTTTCATCCAGGGAGGCGACGGTCTTTCTGAGCAGGTCCTTTCCTCCCAGTGCGACGATAATAATGGTCAGCAGGGCAAGGGTTATAATAATCACCGAAAATCCGATTATGACCACGACGCGCGCTATATCGAGTTCTACCAGTGCCATCGCGAAAAAAAAGAGCAGTATCACGGCATTGGAAAAGCGCGCCGCAAGGGAGGCCCTCGGGATTCCCTCCCGATAGAGGGCACGGCGAACGGACTGGGTAACGCCCCGTGCGATGACCCAGCCGATGCTGAATATGAAGAGAGCGATTATAAGACGCGGAATGACGTTGACGCCCCTTTCTATCATGCTCGACAGCACGGAAAGCTTCATCGCGTCCAGCGCCGCATTCAGGAAAATCAGGAAGACGATAAAAAACACAACGTTTCCGATTGTGCGGAACAACGCGTGCCGGATGTCGGCTTTTGAAAATTCGCCGCCCCAGCGGAAGGATCCCAGGAGACGCTCGATTCTGAGTATGATGCAGAGCTGGTAGACGATGCGCTTGATCACCCACCCTGCCAAAACGCCGATCACGATCAACAACAGCCCCGCGATCAGGTTCGGGAAGTAGTCCGCGATATTCTGTACAAGCTTTTCAAAAGGGGCGCTATTCATGGTGCTTCGACTCCTTCACACTTGATTTTATTAAAGAAAGCCAAAATGATTCCCGCTCTTCGTATTCCTTTACCCAAAGAACCGGGCAGTCGGTTTCTTCGGTAATCTGCTGGGCAAGAGACTGGCGAAGCAGCAGTTCCAGGAAGTCCCCCGTCCTCCCGGCCATCAGGACAAGATCGGCGCTTCGGGCGAGCCTGACCACGCCCTGCAGCACTCCCTCGTCGACCACCATATCCACCTTTGCCGGGAGATTATATTCCCTCAGCCGCTCGTTCATGCTCTGAAGGCGCGCATCTCTTTCGGCGGGAGACAATCCGGGTTCCATAACCATTCCGAGCGTCACCGTGCTGTTGAAATATTCCTGCATTGCCGGCGCGACTTCAATCGCCAGGCGCGTGTGAATATCCACCGAATAGGGGATCAGTATGTTCTTTACCGGCCTTGAATCCAGGCTCCCGTGGAGCACGGCCACCTCGCAGGGGGATTTCTGCAGAACGCTGTCTATGACGGAAGAGAAAAGCCTTTCAAGGAAGGTCGGATCTTTCTGCCGGCTCAGGATGATAAAGTTGCAGTTCTCCTCCTCCGCCACATCCACAATGCCCTGGGAGATGCTGCGCGCCACTTTGAGAATGGACCTCACCCTCAACCCCGCGGCCTTGGCCGGCTCCATCGCTTCTTCCAGAAAATCCATCACCCGTTCGCGATCTTCCAGCCCGGCTACCAATGCCTGGTTTTCCCGAACCTCGATAACATGCACATAAATGATTTCAGCGTTGTTCTTGCGCGAAACCGCGACGGCAATATCGGTGAGGCGCTTCGCGGTATCCAGGTTGGAAACGGCGAGGAGAACCCGGTATTCTTTTTTCTCCAGGCGTTCGAGCGCCTTCATTTTCTGCACGTGCTCGATCTCTCTCTTCGAAGCGTAGAATTTGTATATCACGAGCCCTATGCCGATCCAGCATGCCGTCACCAGCCAGCCGAGGGGACTGTAGGTGAACATGTAGACCGCGAGCGAAAAAAGCAGAACGATTCCAACTATCGTCAGATAAGGGAAAAACGGCGTCCAAAAACCTCGATCCAGATCCGGCCGTTTTTTTCGCAAGCGAATCAGCGTGATATTTACCTGAAGGAACAGCAGCAGGAACATGATATCCGCGGCGGATGCGACATCCTCTATGTGCAGGGAAACCGACATCGCCACCACAATGAACAGGGAGAAAAGAATAGCCAGATGCGGCGTAAAGTTCCTGGGATGCACGCGGCTGAAAAAGGTCGGGAAATTCCGGTCCCGGCCCATGGCAAACGCGACTCTCGAAGAAGAATACACGGTTGCGTTCAGGGCGGACATGGTCGAAATGAGGCCGCCGAACAGAAGCATGACGCCGCCGCCGACAAAAAACGTTTTCGAAACATCAACCAGGGCCGTTTCCTTTTTCAGCGCCAGGTAGTCCCACGAGGTCATTCCCTCCGGGACAATCGCCCCCAGAGATGCGAACGCAACCAGCAGATAGATCGGGACCACGATCATGAGGGACAGGAAAACCGCCCGCGGGATATTTTTCTTCGGGTTGCGGATCTCCTCCGAGGCCTGGGAAATGACTTCGAATCCCTGGAACGCAATGAATGTGAGTCCCATGGCCCGGATTATGCCCCCCCACCCGTTCGGAAGAAACGGGGTAAAGGATCCCGTCCAGTCCGGCCGGCCGAAGGTGACATGGATCCCGAACACCACAAATATCCCGAGTATGACGATTTTTGTCAGCGTCACGATATTGCCGATTTTCCCCGTTTCAGAAGCCCCGCGGAAGTTGATGTACGCGAAAAGCAGGGCGATCCCCGCCGCCAGTATCTTCTGCGGCGAGAGGAACCCGATTTCGGGAAGAATGACATCGAACTCCCTGAGAACATGATCCAGATAGGCGGCAAATCCGAGAGCGTACAGACTGCAGGCAACGGCATGGGCGAACCAGCTCATCCATCCCGAGAGGAATCCGTTCCACTTGGGGAGTCCCTCCTTTACCCAGAGGTACCCTCCCCCCGCGTCGTGGTAGCAGGAACCGAGTTCCGCATAGGACATCGCCGTCAGGAGCGCCACTATGCCGTTGAGACAGAAAGCGATGATCAGGCCGGGTCCGGCGACGCCCGCGGCAATCCCCGTCAATACGAATATTCCCGCTCCTATCATCGCGCCGACGCCGATCATGGTGGCGTCCAGCAGAGTCATCTCACGGCTGAGGTGAACTTCAGTCGAGAACTTTTTCATCGCGCACTTTCTCCATCCTCGTCGGACTCAGAAACTTACCTGCCTTCGCGTCTTTCCGGATCCAATTCGATCAGACTTCAAGACGCTTTCTCATACCGGGGCTGTCAGCCCTAAGGGAACCAACAACATTGAGCCGGACATAATACGTGTAAAAGGTAATACCGCAACCGGTTTTTAATCAATAGGGATGTATGAACGGACGGGAAACAAAATGCAGTGCAGAAAAAGGCCGCTTTCGAAGCAGGGTAAAATATTTGAGTTATACTGGAAGATTGTTCCGTCGAATGGATGCATTGGAGACTGCAGAACCGATGTCCTGGACCTATCGCCGGGACTTTCTGCCGGCGGCGACATCCGCGGCAAACTGCCACGGGGTACTCTTAGAGAATCCCATTTTGTTGAACTGTAATTGCATCGGTCAGCACTTCAAATTGAATCCTCAATGTCACAATTGCCACTATGCCGAGCTCTTAATTCCCGCAGAGAAATCGCACAACACTGTTCTTTTTTGCCCATCGGATTGAAATGTACTCTAATATTGGAAGAGCCGATCCGATAATGGCGCCCCCCTTATTCCCGGGATTTGATATGACCGACAAAAAAAGAAGAAAAATTTTGAAGTACGGCGGGATTCTGGCTGCCGGGCTTTCCACCGTGCCCGGCGCCGCGAAGCCACAATCAGAACAACTGTCGAAGCTGCAGTTTCTAGTCCCCGTCGATTACCGGCCCCCATCCCCGGACGATG
>CAZPHK010000141.1:0-12357 GCA_964586015.1 uncultured Acidobacteriota bacterium
TTCAAGGTTCAAGGTTCAAGGTTCAAGGTTCAAGGTTCAAGGTTCAAGGTTCAAGATTAATAATCAGTGCAGCGCATAAAATTATCTAATTTTCAACTTGAAAATTGGAAATTGGAATTTTCATCGTTTTTCTGACTTCTGACTTCCATTTATTGTTTGGAGGGCGAACACAAGGTTCGCCCCTACATTCTGTTGAAGATTATTTGGCCAGTTTGAAGAGAAGCTCGAAGAATTCCCGGACCGTTCGTCCGCCTGCATAAACGGGTTTTCTGAGGGAATCGGAAAGATCACACAGCGCCAGATCGTCCAGCAGAATTCCGTCCGTCGCGGATAACGCATCCTGAGGAATTATCACAAAATTCCCGAGGTCCTCTCCCTGCAGGGCATCCAGGACATCCTTGCCGGATAGCAGACCGGCAACTGTAATGTTCTTTCCCAGAAATCTGTTTCCCGCCCGGAAGACTTTCATGCGCGAATCAAACTTACGATTAAACCTGTCCATACTTGCCTGTAAGGTTGGATAAAAGAGCTTGCCGGTCACCAGCGTTCCGCGGAGGGAACGGCATGATTTTCTGCGGCGTCTGCATTGCATTTCAAACTCGTCCAGAAATGTACGGACCATTCCCACTCCGTCCTCGATTTGGGCAAAATCGTCGTAGCAGTCGGCTCCCGGCAGCGGCAGGCCTCCCTGAATGTAAAATTCATCCGCGAGATAGACGAACGTTTGACCGTCCTGAATACGAAAGCGCTCCTGCCATGGCGCGACCTGTCGGATTATTTTTCTGCAGTATGACGGGGTCACCGATTTGAGGCGTTTGCCTGCAAGGCCGTAATCGGACAGCCCCACAGGTACGACGGCAACCGATGAAACGCCGGGGTAAAACCGGTAGAGGTCCGCAATCGTTTTCTCCAGATGCCTGCCGTCGTTGATTCCCGGCATCAGGACGATTTGAGTATGAAGCTGGATGCGACCATCCACCAGTCTTTCAATCTTGCCTGCGAGATCGTCCGCTTTCTTCCTTCCGAGTATCCGGGTTCGAAGGTCCGGCTCGGTGGCATGGACGGAGACGTACAGAGGAGACAATCGCTGCTCGATGATGCGGGCGATGTCGCTGTTGTTCAGATTGGTCAGAGTAATGTAATTGCCGTGGAGGAAGGACAGGCGGTAGTCGTCATCTTTGACTTTCAAGGTCGGACGAACTCCCGCGGGAAGCTGGTCTACGAAGCAGAAAATACAGGCGTTGCTGCATGTGCGGGTTTTAAACTCTTCAACGCGGACACCCAGAATCGCATGGTCGGGCAAATCGACCGTCAGGAGCTCGAGGTTGCCGCCCGTGCGCCGGACTAAAAGATCGGCGGTTTGATCCGCCAGGTAGAACATGAGGGAAAGCTCGTCGGTTATTTCATGGCCGTCCGCTTCCAGTATCCTGTCTCCGGGTATGAGACCCGTTTTTTCAGCCGCCGAGCCTTTATCAACAGCCAGAATTTTAATTCCTCGACGAGACATTCTCGGCTTCCTGGTATGAGGCAATTATTTTGATGGATTTGTAAGCGTAGTGCAGTCCCGAAGCAAAAGTGAAAACCAGCGTGGTGTATGTGACGAAAGGAAATATCGCCAGCGCTATGTCGGTATAGAAATTCGCCAGCATGCATACGCCCACCGTAAGGAGCTGCAGGGCTGTGGTGCATTTGCCGAGAAAACTGGGCGGGAACTGGGAATGATGGGTTTGGAGATGGATAATCAGCACGGAAATGGCGATTATTACGTCGCGGCTGATTGTCCAGACGGTCAACCAGGTTGGAATATGCAGGACCAGGGGCAGGGAGGGAATTGTAAGGGTGACGAATGCCGCCGTCAGCAGTATTTTGTCCGCCATGGGATCCAGAAAGGATCCCAGGACGGTTCTCTGCTGCAGTTTGCGGGCGATCAACCCATCCAGGCCGTCCGTGACTGCAGCGAGAAGAAACAATACCGTCGCCGCTTTGGGGTACCCGTAAATCAACAGCAGCACAAAACAAGGAACGAACAGCATCCTTAGGATCGTTAATTGGTTTGCGTATGTGAGTACCAAGGATTTCTCCTTCTTAAATAGCTATCCTGATTTATACACTAAAACAGCTCAAAGTTCTCCCATGCAAAACAGATTGCCCGGCGAAACGGTGTTCTCAGCATTATCGGTTGCATTGTTGCCATCCTCAACAGCATTTTTCACTAAACGAACTTTCCATTGTTAATTGATGCCCGTCCGGATTCCGATAAGCATACTGGAGTTTTCCGAAATCAATAATAGAGATAAAGGAAGGATCAAATAGCAGTATGTCGCTTTCGGGAAGGCTGAAAACCATGGATCTGGCTGAAGTTCTCCAATGGGTGACCATTGGAAGGAAGACGGGGTCCCTGGCTTTTGTTCTGGATAAAACCAAGGTTTATATATACTTAAAGGAAGGGAAAATCATTTCTTCCCTCTCGAACGATCCGACCAAGCAACTGGGGCAATTTTTAATTTTTCAGGGAATATTGACTGAGGCCCAGCTTAAGAAAGCATTGGAGCTGCACCTGAAAACAGGCAAAACCCTCGGCAGCATAATCGTTCAGGAGAAATTCGTATCCCAGAAAGACGTCCAGAAGGCCCTGGTTAAAAGAACGGAAGAGGTTATCTACGAGTTGTTCCTTTGGGATGACGGGTATTTTCACTTTTCCGACAAACCTTACCAGGTACAGGATTTAATCCTTATCGACGCCGATATTAACGCGATTCTTTTTGAGGGCATCCGGCGCAAAGACGAATGGTCCCGGATCAGAAAGGTGCTTCCCAGCAACGATATCGTTCTGGCTCTGCGCAACGATGCCGATCTGAAAAGTCACAATCTCACGCCGCTTCAGAAGAAGCTGCTGTTTCTTCTGACTCTTCAAAAACCGATTTCAGAAATCATACTGGAGCTGCACGGCTCCGATTTCATGGTCTGTTTTGAACTTTTCCAGCTTTTTGAAAAAGAAATCGTCGAAATAGCCGAGGTGCGGCAGACCGTGATAGAAGAGGACGAAAGTCCCGCCTCACTGTTCAATAAAGGCCAGAACCTGATGCAGGAAAACCGGTACAAGGAAGCCATAGCGGTATTCCAGGAAGTGATTCGGCGCGATCCCCAGAATGCATGGGCTTCCGAGCAGCTCGAACAGGCGGAAAAAGCCCTGTGCCAGGAATACTACAAAAGTTCCATACCCTCCAACAAAGTGCCGTATTTCCTCGTTCCCGCTTCGACTCTGACGCACCACAACCTCACCCATGAAGAAGGTTTCGTCGCCTCCCGAATCAACGGAACCTGGGACATAAAGTCGATCGTGATGCTTTCGCCTTTGAGAGAACTGGAGATACTGAAGGTTCTCGACAAACTCATGAAGATGGGGCTGATCGGGCTTCGGTGATGGGAGCAACTTCGACCTTGGACCATTTAGACGAACAGCAGCAGGCTTATGGCCATAACGGCCATACCGCCTATCAGCCCGCTGATGGCGATGTGATGTTCGCCGTATTCTTCGGCCGTGGGAAGCAGCTCATCGAGCGAGATGTAAACCATAATTCCGGCGACGAACGCGAATGTCATCCCGAAAACGGCATCGCTGAAGATATTTCTTAATATAAAGTATCCGACAACGGCGCCTACGGGTTCAGCCAGTCCCGAAAGAAAGGAAAGCCAGAACGCTTTGTTGCGGTTCTTCGTGGCGTAGTATACCGGGACGGAAACCGCGATGCCTTCGGGAATATTGTGCACGGCGATGGCCACCGCTATGCTGATGCCCAGTGCCGGGTCCGTTAAGGCCCCCATGAAAGTGGCCAGCCCCTCCGGAAAATTGTGGATGCCGATGGCAAGCGCCGAGAACAAACCCATCCGCAACAGCCTTCTTTCGTTGTCCGGGCCGATGTTCTTAATGTCGATATTCCTGATTTCATGCGGATTTTCAAATGAGGGAATCAGTTTGTCGATCAGGGCAATCAGGGCAATGCCGGCGAAAAATGCGATGACCGTATATATATATCCGGTTTTGAAGTCAAATGCCCGGGCCAAAGAGTCCCTGGCTTTTACGAATATTTCAACCAGCGAAACATAGATCATCACTCCGGCCGAGAAGCCCAGGGAACCGGCCAGGAATTTTGGGTTGAACTTTTTCGACATAAAAGCCATGGCGCTGCCGACGCCGGTGGACATCCCGGCAAGAACCGTTAATCCCAGAGCGAATAGCACATTTTCCGTGTTCATATAATGTTCGTGCTTCTATTCTTCCTTCAGTCAATAATCCGGGCGAAAGAGAATGGGGCAATCCATATTATCTCTTCAATAACTCCCGCCTGCGTAAAATAAACAAATATATACCGGAAATTACCCTAATATGGATTTCCGTAATTCCGCAACTCTTTAACCCGCATCTTTCACAAACCCATATTTTAATCAAGGTCCTTGATGAAAATTCAGGATGTGAGGAAGGCGGCTCAGGAAACCCCTTGACGCCGGTTTTTTATGGTCATAATATAAAGACTCTTTGAGCGGCCCCAGGGCCTTAATAGGGAAGACGGTGAAATCCCGTCGCGGACCCGCCGCCGTAACCGGGTACGAAAGCCGAATACATGCCACTGTCTCAGGATGGGAAGGCGCGGTGAGTAGGAGGATCCGGAAGTCGGAAGACCTGCTCAAAAAACAGGTAGTGCGCCCCCCGCGGACTCCGGGGCGACGCTATTACGATCGAGGATGAAAAACGGAATCCCCGGACCAGATGATTGGGTCCGGGTTTTTTTTTGTGTGCACCCGGGCTACGCAACAGACTTGAGGATGTGACTACAGGAAAAGTTACTAGAGAATTTGGTGTTGCTTCGGATCAAGCGCAGGAAATGCGCAAGCAAGGGAAGGGGGTTCACCCGCGCGATAAATGCGGACTAAAAGCCTCCGCCGCCCAGCGACTGTAATCGGGACGAACGTCGCACGCATGCCACTGTCTCAGGATGGGAAGGCGCGACAAGTAGGATGAACGAGAGCCAGGAGACCTGCTCTGAAGCGTAAAGCCCCACGCAAGTGGGCTGGATCCAGGATGCCTCTAGGGAGGATAGGGAGATCAGGAGATGAAAAACCGGTTTATTGCAGTGGCGCTGTTTACAGTTCTGTGTACCATGACGAATGTCGTCTTTGCGGCGGATGAAAGCGAGGAAGACGAAGAAACCCAGGAGGTGGTCGTAAGCGCGACAAGGCTGGAAACCCCGACAGAGCAGGTAGGCAGCTCTGTGACGATTATTACCGCTGAACAGATAGAGGAAACCGAGAAGACTACCGTGTACGACGTTCTGAGGGAGGTCCCGGGATTGGATGTCGTACACAGCGGCGGCCCCGGCGGATCGGCCTCCGTGTTTATCCGCGGGGCAAAGTCGGAGCATACGCTGGTTCTTATCGACGGCGTGGAAATGAACAATCCGGTTACTCCCGGACGCACTTTCGACTTCGCCAATCTGTCCGTGGACAACATCGAACGCATCGAGATCCTCGAGGGACCGCAGAGCACGCTGTATGGTTCCGATGCGATCGGCGGAGTTATCAACATCATTACCAAAAGAGGAAAAGGGGCGCCGGGCGGTTTCGCTTCCGTGGAAGGCGGCTCCTACAGTTCGTTCCGGGGCGCTGCGGGAAGCAGCGGCGGCAATGATTGGGTCCAGTACTCCCTCGGGTTCAGCCATTGGGATGCCGACGGGATATCCTCCGCTTCAGAGCAGGACGGCAATACCGAAAAGGACGGATACAAAACCACCTCTGTATCCGGAACACTGGGATTAACTCCTTCGGAATATTTCGGCCTGGATTTTTCCCTGAGATTTATCGATGCGGATATAGATTTGGACAACGGAGGCGGTGCAGGCCAGGACGATCCGAACAACAGGCAGCAGTCGCAGCAGGTATTCTTCCGGGCCCAGGGAACCTTCTATCTTTTCGACGACATCTGGGAACAGAAACTGGGTTTTTCACTGGCGGATCACGACAGGAATTCCCGCAACGACGTCGATGCCGATAATCCGGATTTATTCGTTCTGGATTCCTATCAAGGGCAGATACTCAAGTTTGACTGGCAGAACAATTTCTATATTCACAATGCCAATACGGTCACGTTCGGAATCGAAACCCAGGAAGACAAAGGGGAGTCGAACTACTATTCGGAAAGCGAATGGGGGCCCTATGAAAGCATTTTTCCCGAACAGGCCGACAGAACGACGGGGTACTATCTGCAGGACCAGTTCCAGCTGTGGGATTGCTGGTACACCACGGCGGGTGTGCGCTGGGACAATCACAGCAGATTCGGAACGAAAACCACATACAGAATCGCGTCCGCGTACCTCATTCGGAAAACGGGTACGAAGATCAAGGGAAGCTTCGGAACCGGATTCAAATCCCCCTCACTTTTTCAGCTCTATTCCAGTTACGGCGATCCCGGTCTGGAGCCCGAAGAAAGTACCGGCTGGGATTTCGGATTGGAGCAATCTGTTTACGAAAACAGGGTAACCCTCGGCGCAACGGTCTTTCATAACGAACTGGAAAACATGATCGACTACGATTACAACACATGGAGCTATGGAAACATCGCCCGGGCGGATACGAAGGGGGTCGAGATATCCGGCTCTGCACATGCGGCTGAAAACCTCACTATCCGGCTTAATTACACCTACACGAACACAAAGGACATAACCACCGGAATGCCTCTGTTGCGGCGCGCCAAGAACAAGATCAGCTTCGACCTGAACTACGGTTTCCTGGAAAGAGGAAATGTGAATCTGGAGATCCTTTACGTAGGTGAAAGAGACGACATTTACGAAGTGAAGCTCGATGGCTACGTTCTGTTCAACCCTGCAGCCTCCTTTCAAATAACGCGCAATATCCAGATGTTCGGCCGTGTCGAAAACCTTTTCGACCGGGATTACGTGGAAGTGGCGGGGTACGGAACGCCCGGGATTTCAGTCTATGGGGGATTGAAGTTCAGTTTCAAAGGGATGTAGGGATCATCTTCCAGGGGATCCCGGCCAATCGGTTTTCCCGGGGATATTTTTATGAAAGACATGTTTCTGAAGGGAGGGCCGCTAATGTGGCCCCTCCTTATATGCTCGATACTGTCGCTGACGGTCATCCTCGAACGGCTTTTTTTCTGGTGGAGGGAGCGGCGGAGGCTGGACAGGAGCATGCATGAACAGTTATTCAGCCGGATCGAGACGGGAGATATCCAGGGCGTTCTCGCTCTCGGCGACAGGGAAGGCAATGCATTCAAATCGCTGGATCATGTTTCCAGGATGCTTGTCGCGGGACTTGCCCATCGCAGCCAGGGGCTTCACGAAAGCATTGAAATCGCCGCCGAAGAAGAGATGGGACGCATGAAGCAGGGGCTCGGTATCCTCGATACCATCATTACCATGGCACCGATGCTCGGAATCCTGGGAACGGTGCTCGGAATCATCGAATCCTTCGATCTTCTGGGGAGCAGCGGAATTGAGGATCCCAAAGCCGTAACCGGCGGGATCGCTCAGGCCCTGATCACCACGGCCGCCGGCCTCTCCGTGGCCATCATGACGCTGGTTCCGTTCAACTATTTTGTGACGAAGGTTAACCGGGCGGCGAGGGACATGAACAAAATTGCGGCTCGTTTCGAAGCCGCCTGCAGGAAGAGCGGCGATGATCGCTAGCGGATATGAAGACAGAAAAGTCCGTATCGAGATGGTTCCGTTTATGGACGTTGTCTTTCTGCTGCTTGTTTTTTTCATATACGCCATGCTTTCCATGGTCGTGCATCGCGGGCTCAGGGTCGAACTGCCCGGCGCCGAGACCGCGGAGGTGGATCGCCAGGAATATGTCGGCATCACGGTGACAAAGGACAACGCCCTCTTCGTGGGGGAAGAGCCGGTGGAATTAGGCGCCCTGGTGGAAAGAGTCAGGGATCGGATGGGGAACGGGAATAACCTCCCTGTATTTATCAACGGCGATCGGAGATCCGACCTGGGAATGGCCGTAAGAATTCTCGATCTGCTCAAGAACGCCGGGATCCGGGAAGTCTCGATCGAATGCGCCGAGGAGGCACCATGAAGCTGTCTACTTTCATGCTGGCATTCATCGTCTCGACGGCGATTCATGTCGGGGCCCTTACATCGGATCTTCTCCACGTCAATGCGGGAAGCATCCCGGACAATCATGTCCGGACCGTCAAGCTCCGTATCGTTCCCGCCGCGGTCCCTGAGACGGCAGCCCACTTGCAGGAGGCGGTTAAGGAAAAGGTTGATGATTCCCACACTGCGGATCCGGAAACCGGCAGCACAGACAAAGCGGAGCCGTTGGAAGACCTGCAACAGGACAGGCAGGTAGTTAATACGCCCGAAATTGCTTTGTCCGAAAAGCGTCCCCTCCCCGAAAAACCGATTCCCGCTAAACCGCCGGTTTACGGGGGGACACCCGCGACTCCGGATCCGTTTCCCCGGGAGAAGACGCATTCCTTGGAGCGATTTGAGGAGTCATCAATTAAACCCAACCTCCCGGTTCATCCCGCTGTTTCCGGTTCCGGAAAAGACTCATGCGAGGACTGCTCCGCTTCTCTCACGGCCGCATCTTCCTTTGTTTCTGCAGGAATGGCGACGAGGGTCCGTGAAATCGGCCCCACAACTCCGGCTACAATCACCCTTTCTTCCAAACCGACCTACCCGCGATATTCCAGACTCCACGAGGAGGAGGGGACGGCCGTGCTTTCGGTCGAAATACTTGCCGACGGAAAGCTGGGCAATGTGGAAGTGATTCAGTCCAGCGGGCACCGGCGCCTGGACCGGGCGGCTGTCGAAGGGATGCAGAAGGCCGAACTCGTTCCCGCCTTGAAGGACGGCCGCAAGGTCTCTTCGATAAAGCGCATCTCCATCAGATTCGACCTCGAAGATTGGGGGGAGTAGCGCGAATGTCCAGGAAGCTGATTCTGGGAGTCATTGTTGTCGTTGTCTTTGCGGCCAGTTTTCTGGCAAAGAGGGCTCTTCAGAATGAAGACGCCCGCGGTTCCGGAACTGCAGCCTCTTCGGCAGCGATGCGTGAAACGCCGCAACTCCCGCAGCGAATTGTCTCCCTCGCTCCCAGCATTACGGAAACCCTTTACGCGCTGGGCCTGATGGATCGTGTGGTCGGGGTCACACGGTTCTGCGATTATCCTCCGGAAGCCCTGACGAAAACCAGAATCGGCGGTTATTACGATCCGAACTACGAGGCGATCGTAATGCTTGAACCGGACCTGATTATAATGCTGGCAGAGCACGAGGGGCCCAGAGAGCATCTGGCCGAACTCGGCTATAATATTGTTGTCGTAAACCATAAAAGCATTTCCGGAATTCTCAAATCCATCGAAGCTGTCGGGAAGGCTTGCGGCGCTACGGATAAGGCAAGATCCATTACGGACGACATCAAAGCCCGCATGGAGCGGATCCGGCAAAAGACCGCGGGATTGCCGTCTCCCCGGGTCATGGTTTCCATAGGACGCAATTTGGGTTCGGGCACGCTCAAGGATGTCTACATTTCGGGCAGGGAAGGCTTTTACGATGAGATGATCGAGATAATCGGAGGGGTGAACGCCTACGACGGAAGCGTGGCGTTCCCGGTTGTTTCCAGCGAAGGGATCATCACGATGAATCCGGAAGTGATTATCGATATGGTACCGGATATTGAAGAAAACGGCTGGAATCCTGAAATGATACATAAGGAGTGGAGCGCCCTGCCCCAGGTGGACGCCGTGAAAAACCACCGCGTGTATGTGTTCGGCGAGGATTACGTCGCAGTTCCCGGGCCGCGCTTCATCTCCATAATGGAAAAAATGGCGCGGGTGATGTATCCGGACCTCGACTGGGACTGATTTTCGGGCAGGAATGATATTTGCTGCTCTGAATAATCCAGCGCATGTGATGAACCGTTCTCCGTTCAGCGTTCACCGTTCAAGGTTTAAAGGGGACGAGAAATTTTAAGTCTTTCGGAATAGTACAGAATAAGAAATCGGAATTAGACGGATGATGGGAAACGCTATTATCGATATAGATTCTTATTCCTTCAGGATAAGCGACAGGGAGATCCTGAAGAGTATCTCTTTTTCGGTTCATGAGGGGGAGTATGTCTCCATCGTCGGTCCGAATGGAGCGGGGAAAACGACTCTCCTCAAGTGCATCAGCCGGATTTATAAAGGCGGACGCGGAAATATTGCCGTCGCAGGCAAGCCGCTTGAGAAATACAGCCAGAAGGAGCTTGCATTAAAGATCGGTTACGTCCCCCAGGCGGAAGGTCGCCACGCGCCCTTTACGGTTCGCGAATTTGTGCTGATGGGACGCTATCCGTATCTCAGTCCCTTTTCTCCCCCCAGCCCTTCGGATAAGGCCGCCGTGAAGGAAGCGATGGAAGTGACCGGGACATCGGAATTTTCGGAACGCTTTCTCGGCACTCTGAGCGGCGGCGAAAGGCAGAAAGTCTATATCGCCGCCGCGCTGGCCCAGGAGGCGCAGGTGCTTCTTCTGGACGAGCCGGCCACTTTCCTGGATCCCAGGCACGAATCGGACATTTACAGGTTACTGGCCGGGATCAATCGCGAACGGGGAGTGACGATTGTCTCCGTGACCCACAACATCAACAGCGCGGTCCTTACAAGCCGGATCGTACTGGCGCTCAAAAGCGGTACGGTGGCTTACAGCGGACCGGCGGAAGAATTCATGAACGAGGAAGTTCTTAGGACTGTATATGAAAAGTCCTTTTCTCTCATGCGGCATCCCCTGTACGGCAGGACGATTATTGCACCGGAGATGCCGTGATGGGAAAAGGCGCGAAATATAAACGAATCCTTCTGGGCATTATCCTGCTTTTCGCCGTTCTGGTTTTTGTCGGCGCCCCGACAGTCGGGATGAAAAGCCTGTCCCTGCACTCCATGCTGCATCCGGCCGAGGGGGGCAGGGATGCCGACATCTTCTGGAAGATCCGGGTTCCGAGAGTCTGTATCGCTTTTCTTGCCGGCGCGGCGCTGGCCGTCAGCGGGATGGCTTTTCAGGCCATATTCCGCAATCCTTTGGCAACACCTTTCACCCTGGGTGTGGCAAGCGGCGCATCGCTGGGGGCGGCCCTTTACATGAGGCTGGGCCTGGCGATCGGCATATTCGGCGTGTCCGGCGTATCCGCTTTTGCGTTCGGCGGCGCGATTCTTTCGATCCTGCTGGTCTATGGACTGACCCGGATCAGGTCGGGCTTCTCGATCGGCACCATGCTGCTGGCCGGAGTAGCCCTGAATTTCTTCTTTTCCAGCGCCATCCTTTTTATCCAGTACATGAGCGATTTTACGGATACGACCCGGATCCTCCGGTGGACGATGGGCGGACTGGAGATTATGGGTTACGACGCGGTCCTGAACATGGCTCCGTTTGTAATAAGCGGAGCCGCTATTATTCTTTTCCTGACCCACGAGCTGAACCTGCTGATGACGGGCGAAGAACTGGCAGTCAGCAGGGGGGCGAATGTCGGCCGAATCAACAAGGTCCTTTTTTTCGCCACATCCCTGATGGTCGGGGGAGTGGTTTCCATATGCGGGCCGATCGGAGTCGTGGGAATGATGGTGCCCCATATCTGCCGCCTGATGATCGGGGCCGATCACCGGTACCTGACGACGGCAACCCTGCTTTTCGGCGGCGCCTTTCTTACACTGTGCGATATGCTGGCCAGAACGCTGATTGCGCCGGCCGAAATGCCCGTGGGAATAATCACCGCACTTCTGGGAGGGCCTTTCTTTATCTGGCTCCTTCTCGGCAAGTCTTCTTCAAAGATGGGAATGATGTGATGGCTAATGAGCAGACGGGCGGAAGAACGGAGTGGCGGAAAGGGTATGTGCATGTCTACACCGGAAACGGGAAAGGGAAAACAACCGCGGCTTTCGGCCTGGCCCTGAGGGCGGCCGGCGCCGGGCTGCCCGTTTTCATCGCCCAGTTCGCCAAGGGAGGGGATTACAGCGAAGTCCATGCCTTCGGAAGATTCGACGATCTTGTCACGCTGAAACAGTACGGGAGCGGACGTTTTATCCGCGGAGAGCCCACGGAAGAGGACATAAGGGCGGCACAGGACGGGCTCTCCGAGATCCGGGAAATCCTGCATTCCGGAAAATACAGGGTTGTGATTCTGGACGAAGCGAATATCGCAACCTTCTTCAAACTTATCTCGGTCGACGACCTGGCGTCCTTAATCGATGAAAGGCCCGAGGATGTCGAACTCGTGATCACGGGGCGCAACGCGGATCCTGTCATTGTCGACAGGGCCGATCTTGTCACGGAGATGCGCGAGATAAAGCATTACTAC
>CAZPHK010000142.1:0-12265 GCA_964586015.1 uncultured Acidobacteriota bacterium
TGCATAAACAGCGAATAAAGTATTTATAGTGTCCACCACGGAAGAGGTCCGCTCATGGTTCCAGAAGCGCGGAAACATCTGCCATTCCACCGGGTCAAACCCATCGTCGATTCCAACATGGCAGGCGCCGGTGTGATCCGTGGCGAAGCGACGATGCCGTTGACCCCTATTTCTTGGGTCTCAGAAATCCTCCGTATTACTGCTAGAATGTATGGATCACAAAAGGACTAGGAGACGCATACCTTTGACCGCACAACATGGTAGAGCCGGCAGTCACTTGAGCTCCGGCGGAATGATTTTCGCATTGCGGGCGCTGCGTCACCGCAATTACCGGCTCTATTTCGTCGGTCAGGGCATTTCTCTGATCGGCACCTGGATGACGCGCGTCGCCACATCCTGGCTGGTCTATCGCCTGACTGACTCCGCCCTGCTGCTCGGCCTGGTCGGTTTTGCCGGACAGCTCCCGACTTTTATTTTTGCGCCTTTTGCCGGAGTCTGGGTCGACCGTCTCAACCGGCATCGCGTTTTGATCGTCACCCAGGTTCTGGCCATGCTGCAGTCGCTCACGCTGGCGGTCCTTGTTTTCGGGCATATCATTACGGTCTGGCAAATCATCCTGCTCGGAGCCTTCCAGGGTCTCATCAATGCATTCGACATGCCGACGCGGCAGGCCTTCGTCGTCCAGATGGTCGAAGACAAGCAGGATCTGGGAAATGCAATCGCGCTCAATTCCTCCATGGTTAACATGGCCCGTCTGATCGGACCTTCGCTCGCCGGCATCATTATCGCCGCCGTCGGGGAAGGAGTTTGCTTTCTTTTAGACGGCCTGAGCTATATAGCCGTCATTGTATCACTGACGGCGATGCGTTCCGTGCTGCAACAGCGGTTCTCCAGACGTGCCGGCGTGTTTTCGGAACTCAGGGAGGGATGGCGGTATGTCGTTCGCTTCGCTCCCGTCCGGTCCATCCTGCTGCTGCTTGCCCTGGTCAGCCTGTTCGGAATGCCCTATACGGTGCTCATGCCGATTTTCGCCGGGCAGGTTTTAAAAGGCGGCGCCCATACGCTGGGTTTTCTGATGGCGGCTTCAGGATTCGGAGCCCTGGTGGGAGCCGTCGTCCTGGCTGCCCGCAAGTCCGTTTTAGGGCTCGGCAAGATGATTCCGGTTTCGACGGCGGTTTTCGGCATCGGTCTGATAGGCTTTTCCCAATCCCAAAGCCTCTGGCTCTCGCTCCTTCTCCTTTTTGCGGCGGGATATGGGATGATGACGCAGATGGCTGCCGGCAATACGCTGCTGCAGACCATTCTTCCCGATGAAAGACGCGGTCGCGTCATGAGCTATTATACGATGGCCTTTGTCGGGATGACCCCGTTCGGCAGCCTGCTGGCGGGCAGTCTGGCCGACAGATTCGGAGCGCCGGTTACAGTTCTGATATCGGGTCTGTTGTGTGCGGCGGGGGCAGCCTGGTTCGCATCCCGGCTCAAAGAACTGCGGAAAATCGTGCGTCCCATCTATGTGGAACTTGGAATTATCAAGGAGGTTGCACAGGGCCTGCAGGCCGCCTCCTCGCTGCGAATTCCTCCACAAGCGTAGCGATCGGGAAAACCTTTTCGAATGCGCATGGCTGTTTTCGAGTCAAGGAAGTTATATTGTTGTACAGGTTCTGATTACCGGGCATCGCAGACAAGAAAGGTTGTTTCAGGATTTTGTATGAATTTTATGCGCCGGCCTCAAAAATGCAGTGCGTCCTGATTTCAGTGGAAAGCTTTTTGATCCCCGGCTGCATTGTTGTATAGATATATTGTATCTTTGCCCTGGAAACCCAGCCGTTTGAAATTATGGAGTGATTTCCCCATGAATAAATTCTTTTTTGGATTGTCGCTATGGCTTCTGGGATTGTTGAATTTTATTCCTCCCTGCGGATTCTGCCAGACCGGCGGTGCCGATAATTCAGGAACAATGCAGGATCTTAGCCGTTCCTTTGCCGATCTCGCTCAGAAAATTCGCGCATCCGTCGTTCAAATTCGCACCATCGGTTACGGAAGCGTCGAAGGGGGTGAAGTCGGCGTTGTCGTTTCACAGTTCGGTACGGGATCGGGGATTATTTTCGACAGCGACGGATTTATAGTAACCAACGCCCACGTAGTCAAAGGCGCGAGATACATCGAGGTCTGGCTTCAGGAACATCGGCAGCCGGACGATCCTTCTTCGGAGATTTCGCAGAAAAGATCCGCCGCCGCCCGGCTTGTTGGAATCGATTTGAATACCGACCTTGCGGTTCTGAAGATAGACCGTACAGGACTTCCCCCTATAAGCATGGCGGATTCGGACTCTTTGCAGCAGGGGCAGATAGTTCTGGCATTCGGCAGTCCCATGGCGCTGGAAGATTCCGTCACCATGGGAGTGATCAGTTCGGCGGAGCGGCAGCTCAACCTCGAGGATCCTGCCGTATACATCCAAACGGATGCCCCGATCAATCCGGGCAACAGCGGCGGGCCGCTTGTAGATGTCCGGGGCAGGCTTGTCGGAATCAACACCTTCATTTTTTCGCAGTCCGGCGGGAATGAGGGAATCGGTTTCGCCATACCCGCCAATACGGTGAAGCGAATATACAAGGAATTACGCAGTGCCGGCCTCGTACACCACGGATATATCGGGGTCCGTCCGCTTGCAGTCACGCCTTTTCTCGCCGCCGGCCTGCAGCTGCCGCGCGATTGGGGCGTGATCCTCGAAGATGTGGAGCCGCAGGGTCCGTCCGACGAAGCCGGATTGATGCCCGGGGATCTTGTGGTTTCCATCGACGGTGAAACGATAACGCGCCTGCACCAGCTCCTGATGATCGTTGACAAGCACCAAATCGGGGACGCTCTGAAAGTGACCTATTTAAGAGGCTCGGAAAAAAGCGAGGCAGAGGTTATAGTCCGGGCGCAGCCGGAGGATCCGAATCGTTACCTGGAAACGGTCAATGAAAATGCTGATTTTGTCTCCGGCCTGGGTGTCCTGGCAACCGATGTCAATGACGATCTGCTTAAAAGCATCCCTGAACTGCGCAGGCCCGCCGGAGTCCTGGTAACCGCTCTTGTCGCAGGTTTTGCGGGATTGGAGGAAGGTCTGGCGCCGGGTGATTTAATCATCTCGCTCAACGGCAAACCCGTTTTCGATGTAGACTCGCTGCGCAAGCTTCTCGGCAACCAACAGGCTGGAAACCCGATCGTACTGCAGATCCAGCGCGGGAATCGGCTGAGATTCATCGTAATGGATTTGCCGTGGGGGCATTAACCCCTTACTGCAGATTCACCCAGATGGACTTTACCTGCGTGTACAGATCGATGGCATGGCGCCCCAGTTCACGTCCGAAGCCGGAATGCTTGAACCCGCCGAACGGAGATTCCGCGGACAGAGCGAGATAGGCGTTGATCCATACCGTACCGGCCTGAAGTTGGTGCGCGATCCGGTGCGCCCGGGACACGTCCCGCGTCCAGACCGCGGCCGCCAGGCCGTAAATGGTTCCGTTGGCTTTTTCCAGCAGGTCGTCCGTATCCCTGAAGGTAAGCACGGAAAGAACGGGACCGAATATTTCCTCCTGGGCAATGCACATATCCTGCTCCACGGAATCAAATATCGTAGGTGTGACGAAAAAACCCTTATCGCCGACACGACTTCCCAGGACGACCGCGTCTGCGCCTTCTTTTTTTCCGGCTTCGATATAGCCGAGAACGCGATCCATTTGATTTCCTGAAATCAGGGCTCCCAGTCGGGTTTTGGGATTCAACGGGTCTCCGGGCTCGAGCTTTTTCGCTTTGGCAACCAGTTTTTCCATAACCAGATCGTGAACGGATTCCTCAACGAAAAGCCTGGAGCCGGCGACGCAGACCTCGCCTTTGCCGTAGAATATTGCATTGAAAGCGCCCGCGACCGCCGCGTCCATGTCCGCGTCGGCAAAAATGATATTGGGCGATTTTCCTCCCAGCTCCAGTGACACCTTTTTCAGGCTGTCGGCCGCGGTCCGCATGATTTCTTTGCCCACTGCCGTGCTTCCCGTAAAAGTGATTTTGTCTACGCCGGGGTGCGCGACCAGGGCCCGCCCGGCGGTTTCCCCGTAGCCCGGTACGACGTTGACGACCCCGTCGGGGAATCCCGCTTCCTGGCACAGCTGTCCCAGGCGGAGCCCTGTAAGCGGAGTATCCTCCGCAACTTTGATCACTGCCGTATTGCCGCAGGCAAGGGCCGGTGCGAGCTTCCACACAACCATGAGCAGAGGAAAGTTCCAGGGAGTGATGATGCCGCACACGCCACAGGGCTCCCTCAGGGTATAGTTCAGGAAATTCCCCGGAACCGGGATGGTTTCCCCTTCTATCTTTGTGCACCAGCCCGCATAGTAGTAGAAAGTTTCGGCGGCGAACGGAACATCCACGTAGCGCGATTCGAAGACAGGCTTTCCGTTGTCCAGCGTTTCCGTTCGGGCCAGTTCGTCGGCATTCGTCATAATGAGATCGCCGAGTTTCCAGAGGAGCTTCGCCCGGTCCCTGGCCTCCATGCCGCGCCAGGTTTTTTGATTGAAAGCTTTCCGTGCTGCTTCGACGGCGGCATCCACGTCCGCAGCCTCCGCTTCAGCGACCTCGGCCAGTATTTCTTCGGTTGCGGGATTGATGGTAACGAAGGTTTTCCCCGATAGGGCGTTCTGAAATTTACCCCCTATGAACAGCTGCGTGGGTCCGTTCATGCTGTTTCCTTTCCATTTTCCCGACAAGCCTGCCGGTGTTTAAAAAAGTTTGCGCATCAACCGAAATTCCCCGGCGGTAATTTCTATCAATATGTACAGCGAATAGGCGCGGAAGGCCCGAAGAATTCAGTTCGATCCCTTTACAAAATAAAAGACACCCTTCTCATTTTCCATGATTGAAAGAACGCCGTCGGCCGAAAGGTGTTCCAGTTGCTTGATCGCTTCATTCCGGTGAATGGACAGCCCGGCCGCAATATCTTCCACCGTACAGGGCCTGCGTTTCAGCAGCCGGACAATGTCCTCGCGCGATCCGTCGAAGCCGGCGGCATCAGGGGCACTCGAGTAATCCGCAATCACCTCGGCTTCGGGCTCAAATAACTCTGCAAACTGCGACATTCGGGATTGCGGAACGGAGAGCGCATACTTTTCGGCGGGCGGTCGCACAACCGTGTTCAGCTGCACTTTATCCGGACCGATCAACCGGACAAGCTCCGCCATTTTCCGGACATGTTCTTCGGTTGCCGTAATACGATTCAGAAGAAATACTTCCAGCCAGTAAGCTCCTCGAAAGGTCCGGCGGAACCGGCGCAGACCGTCAATCATTGTTTTAAAATCGATGCCTACGACCGGGCGGTTGACGCGCGTATAACAGTCACTGTCCCCCGCGTCAAGTGAAGGGACAACCAGGTCCGCCTTATGGATCCCGGTCCGAACATCCTCATCCCATAAAAGAGAACCGTTGGTCAAAACGGCAACAGGAATATCGGTTATGGATTTAATGCCTCGAATCAGAGGTGACAAGCCGGAATATAAAGTCGGCTCTCCCGATCCGGACAGGGTGATATAGTCAATTTTCTGCTTTTCACCCAGTTTCCGGCGGATTTCTTCAATAAGAACCGTATCAGGGACATAGGGAATACGTTTCCGTGTTTTGACCGTGGTTTTTCCCAGCTGGCAGTAAATGCAGTCATACGTACAGGTTTTAAACGGGACCAGATCTACGCCAAGAGACCGGCCGAGCCTTCTTGACGGCACGGGGCCGAAAACATACCTGTATTGTTTTTTATTTGCTTCATCCGCCATTTTCAATAAAAACCATATCATAACACCTTCAACAACGACAACTTCCGGCGGCGTATCCTGGAATAAACGTAAATAAAACATGCAGGATAAAATGTTCATTCAGGGATAAGAACCGATCCAATGAGTTATAATTGTCGGACCGGTCGAATCCCGGCGGCATTCGCTGCTGAAGGAAAATCCGGCGCTGCTGTAAAGAGGCGGGCATTATGCGCATTCTCCTGATTGAGGACGATTCAAAAATAGCCTCCTTCATCCTTAAAGGCCTTAGAGCTTCGGGATATGCCGTGGATCTGGCATCCGACGGGGATAGAGGGCTTCGCATGGCTTTAACCGAGCCTTACGATGCGGCCATAATCGACCTTATGCTTCCGAAACTGGACGGCCTTTCCATTATTGAAAGAATGCGAAAGGAAAAGATCCGCACTCCGGTCATGATCCTGAGCGCCAAGGGAGATGTCGAAGACCGGGTCCGCGGACTCCAGGCGGGCAGCGACGATTACCTCGTCAAGCCGTTCGCTTTTTCCGAACTTATGGCCAGGGTTCAGGCGCTCATCCGGAGAGCGAGCGGCATGTCCGAACCTACCGGCCTCCATGTGGCCGATCTGTCCATGAATCTTATCACTCGTGAAGTGAGGCGTGGAGACCGGACAATAGAGCTTCAGCCGATTGAGTTCTCATTGCTCGAATTTCTGATGCGAAACGCCGGACGAATCGTATCCAAGACCATGATTATGGAGCATGTCTGGGATTATAATTTCGATCCTCAAACCAACGTTGTGGAATCCAGGATCTGCAGGCTTAGAGACAAGGTCGACAGGAATTGGGATAAAAAATTAATCCATACCGTCCGCGGAGTAGGCTATGTCCTTAAGGAAAAATCTTAAAATTCCAAAGACGCTGGCCTTCCGTTTGACGCTATGGTATGCAGCAATCTTCATCGTCACATCCTGCGTGGCCTTTCTCCTTTTTTATTCCCTTATCACCTCTCTTATTCTCGAACGGACCGACCGGGAACTCCTGGATCAGGTAGAAAGGTTTTCCGTCCTGCTCGATTCAAAAGGAGCCGACTCGCTTGCGGGCTCCGCAATCGTCGAGTCCGAGGCGGCTGGAGTCAAAAAGGTCTTTTTCCGTTTCCTTTCCGTAACCGGTCAGGTCTTCTCTTCATCCAATATGGCCTATTGGAAACATATCGGCGTGGATACGGCCGCCGTCCAGGCGCTGTTCCGTGACAGGAGCCACGTGTTTAAAACAGTTAGAATACCAGGACGAAATGAGGAAATAAGGGTTCTCTATGCCCGTCTCAGCCCCGGCATCGTCATGCAGGTCGGCCAGGTCATGGAGAGTTACTCCCGTTTTCTCGATGCCTTTCGGGGAATCTTCATTGCGACGATGGCTGTTTTAATCGCCGTGGCAGCCGGCGTCGGCTGGTTCATGGCCCGCAGGGCCGTTTCCGGCATTGAAGCCGTAACACGGACGGCGCGGAAGATATCCGGAGGGGTTCTCCATGAACGGGTTCCGGTCAAACCGAAAGGGGATGAGATAGACCAGCTTGCCGCTTCCTTCAACCGCATGCTCGACCGCATAGAAGCACTGTTGAAAGAGATTAAAGAAATGAACGACAACATCGCCCACGATCTGAGAAGCCCGATCGCCAGGATCCGGGGCATTGCCGAAGTAACCCTCACAAGCGGCCGTACCGTGGACGAGTACGAAAGCATGGCCGCCAGCACCATAGAGGAATGCGATCGCCTCCTCGACATGATCAATACAATGCTCCTCATTTCAAAAACGGAATCGGGCAGCGAAACATTCTCGATGGAGGATATCGATCTTTCGGTAACAGTCCGCAGGGCCGGCGAACTCTTTGCGCCCATGGCTGAAGACGGCAATATCGATCTCCGCATGAATGTCCCTGAAGGAATCCGCCTGACCGGAAACACTTCGATGATTCAGCGAATGATTTCCAATCTTATCGATAACGCCGTCAAATATACGCCTTCCGGCGGGAATGTGGATATCAGCCTGAAGGAGAGCGGGAACAGGATTCTTGTTTCGGTCAGAGACACCGGCATCGGCATCTCTTCCGCGGAACTGCCCCGCGTTTTTGAGAGGTTTTACCGCTGCGATCGAAGCCGCTCCCGGGCGGGCATCGGCCTGGGCCTCAGCCTGGCCAGGGCTATCGCACGCGCCCACGGCGGGGATATCACCGTCTCCAGCGCCCCGGACAGGGGAAGCATCTTCACCGTCGACCTTCCGAATCCTCAATTCTGAATCCGCAACATTACCGATTTGTAATCTTGCGGTCATCTTCCCGTTAACTGCGAAACTTAAATTTACTCCATAGGCAAAGCCGGAAATCCGGCTTTCGAAGGCCGGCTTCAGCTTCCGGCTGAGCCGGATTAAAGAACCTGTGACTTTTTCCTGAGAAGACCGTCGGGATGTCGGCCTTCCCAGGAGAGCCGCGGGCAGGAGGAAGAAGAGGAAGAATATGAAAAAAATTTCAGGTTTGAAAACACGCATTATCATTGCGATGTTTGCAATCAGCGCGCTGGGGATCGGATACGGAATGTCTTCAGCTGTGAAAACATCGCCCAATCCGCCGGCTTCAACGGCCGGCGATTCCAACGCCCCCATCGTTTCCAATACGGGAGTTCCCATGGTTCCCGCGAGTTTCAGCAAACTTGCGGAGGAGGTCAAGCCCGGCGTGGTCAACATCCAGGTAACCAAAAAGGTACAGAATGCCGGTTTTGCGGCTCCCGATTTCCCCGGGAATCCGTTCGGCGACGACAGCCCCTTCGGGCGTTTTTTTGAGGGAAGTCCTCCGATGGAACGGAAACAGGAAGGAACCGGGTCCGGGTTTATTATTGACCGGGAAGGATACATCATCACCAATAACCACGTTGTGGAAAATGCCGAGAGGATACGCGTAAAACTGGCGGACGGGCAGGAATATGATGCTGAAATTGCCGGCGCGGATCCCAAGACGGATCTGGCGGTCATTAAGATTAACGGCACCGCCGACCTGCACCCTTTAAATCTGGGGAGTTCTGAAAATCTGGAAGTCGGCAGCTGGGTGGTTGCCGTCGGAAGTCCGTTCGGGCTGGAGCAGACCGTAACCCAGGGAATCGTCAGCGGGAAAGGCAGGGTGATAGGATCCGGACCTTATGATGATTTCATCCAGACGGACGCTTCAATCAATCCGGGCAACAGTGGAGGTCCGCTGGTCAATATGAACGGCGAAGTGATCGGCATCAACACGGCAATTTATCCGAGCGGACAGGGCATCGGTTTTGCCATTCCGATAGATATGGCGAAGAACATTGTCCCTCAGCTGGAAACGAAAGGGTCCGTGACCCGGGGATGGCTGGGTGTCGGAATTCAGGAAATCACCCCGGCCCTTGAGAAGTCGTTCGGACTGAAGGATTCAAAAGGCGTCCTCATTGCGGATGTGTTTAAAGGCGGTCCCGCCGAAAAAGCGGGAATCGAACGGGGAGACGTCATCACGCGGTTCGACGGGAAAGAGGTCTCCAAAATGAGAGACCTGTCGCGGATTGTTGCATCCACATCGGTCGGCAAAACGGTGGACATGGCACTCCTGCGGGATGGAAAAGCAATAGAGCTTTCGGTGAAGCTGGGCGAAATGGAGGGAGAAAAGAAAACGTCCCAGTCGCCGTCCCGAAAGAATCTGGGGATCAGCGTGCAGGATGTGACCCCGGAAATAGCTCAGGATCTCGGGTTGGACACGGACAGCGGAGTTGTAGTACGCAGCGTCGAACCCGGAAGTCCGGCAGCCGATGCCGGCATCCAGCCGGGCGATGTCATCAGGGAGGTCAACCGAAAGCCTGTAAATGACGTGCAGGATTTCATCCGGAAGATTGACCGGGCTGAAAGCGGGGATTCCATCCTGATGCTGGTGCAGAGAGGCCAAAACAGCCTGTTTGCAGCCATAACAAACAAGTAGAGAACAAGGTGCCCGGCCGGCGGATAACAAAATATGGATCTCCGGCCGGATACCTTTTTCTTTCCCATGAACCGGATGAACGGCACCCCTTTCGACGAACGGCTCGGTAACGGAGAAGGCCAATTCTCTTCAGCGGCATCCGGCGCCGCATTCCCGCGGCACCCTTCCCTTGAATCCCGGGTTGAGATACACTGTAGACAAATCGGTCCCCCCGAAAAGCAATTTGTTCTTATTTAAAACCTTTGGGGTATTGCCGTGAACAAATCAAAAAAAACATCTGTGATCTGTCAGGTATGTGGGAAACAGAAGAATTACACGGAAGCAATCCCGGCTGCTTCCATAAGAGATGCGATTGCCGCGATTATCCGCAACGCCGTTCCCCGCTGGTCTCCGGACGGCTATATCTGCCGTGAGGATCTCCAGAAATTCCGCACGGAATACCTTCACAGCCTCCTGGAGTCTGAAAAAGGAGAACTTACCCGGCTGGACCAGGAAGTTTTGAAGAGCCTGCAGGAACAGGAACTCCTGTCGGAAAACGTCAATGACAGTTTCAGGGAAAAACTCGACTTCGGGGATCGGCTTGCCGACCGCATAGCGCTGTTCGGCGGAAGCTGGAGCTTCATTTTAACCTTCGGCGGTTTATGCCTCGGCTGGATCGCGTTCAATTCAATCCATATACTTCTGGTGAAACCCGTCGATCCGTATCCTTTCATTCTCCTCAATCTGATGCTGTCCTGCCTGGCCGCGATGCAGGCGCCCATCATCATGATGAGCCAGAACCGCCAGGAAGCCAAGGACCGCCTCCGTTCGGAATACGATTACCGGGTCAACCTGAAAGCCGAACTTGAGATCCGGCAGCTTCACGAGAAATTAGACCATCTTCTTACCAGTCAGTGGCAGAGAATGATGGATGTCCAGGAACTGCAGATGGAGCTTCTGGAAGAAGGGATTGCAGTCAACCGGCCCAAAGGGAGGAATGAAAAGCCTTAACCCGCTTTTCCTGCCGGGGGACAGAATTTATTTGTCAAAAGGATATACACACAATGCAACCTATTTTTAAGGAGGGCAAAAATCATGCAATGCGACACTCGAAAAAAGCTTACGTTTCTACCGGCGACATTTGCGCTGATTTTATTCGTCGCCTTTAATTCGGGAATTCTTCCCGCTCAGACGCAGGATAGCCTCGAGCACCAGATCCGCCACTCCCTGATAATGCTCCCGTATTACAGCGTGTTCGATTATCTGGCATTCGAATTGAACGGTTCCAACGTCACGCTGACGGGACAGGTAGAGCGGGAAACTTTGAAATCCGACGCGGAGTTCGCGGTTAAACAAATAAATGGGGTGCGATCGGTCAAAAACGAAATCGAAGTGCTCCCCGTCTCCGCAAACGACAGCCGCATCCGTCTCGATATTTATCGCGCCATTTATTATCACCCGGATTTTCTGCACTATGCCATTCAGGCCGTACCACCGATACACATTGTGGTCAAAAACGGCGATGTAACGCTTTACGGTTCTGTCGCGACGGAAGGAGACAAAATTCACGCAGAACTTCTGGCCAAAGGCGTTGCGGGAGTATTTACGGTAACCGACAAACTGGAGGTAAATCCTTAACTCGATTGATCCTGGCAGGAAAAATGATCGCGAGGCCTGAAAGGCCGACATTTAATAGCCACGGGCGTAAGCCTGTGGTATGGATCAACTCGTAGATGGAGCCCCGGAAGGGCGGCGCTTATTCTGGCCCTTAAAGTCACTATAATATGCGGATCTCAATAGATGCTTCCGGAAATGAATCGTTCCTGACAGATCGTATTTTCATTCCGGCTGTTGAAGCAACGCCGGATTTTGTAATCGTGGATCCCCATCGTTTCTACTTCCGCAGCAAAAGCCGAAGCAGACCGCCGGAATTGTGGATGCGCAGAAGAGCGTAAGCGACGCGCGGGAGGTCTGTTCCCGCGGGATAGACAAGATGCCGTCCTTCCCAACGCGGCGAAAATTTTTTCTTGAACTGAAAAAGATTTTTGTAGCCGTAAAACGAATTCATATTTTCAAAAAGGAGTCTTACGCCCCGATCGAGGGTGTCGTGCGGAGCATTTACGTTGGCGAGGGGCGCGTTTGAAAGGCTGGCCTCCGCAAAACCCTCGGCCTTCAGCTGCAGGAGCGATTCGGCCAGCAATAAATCCATCGCGCCGGAAACGGCATCTTTCCGCTTGCGCATCAGGTCCAGAACGGCCGATCCCCCGTTCCGGTAGGGGATCCAGGTACAGAATGCATTTACTTCCCCATCCAGCATGCCGACAAACACGGGAATCCCCTTCAGCCCTTCCAGCGAAAAGCGTCCCAGGGTGAATCCCATTTCCGGCAACCGCTTTTCGTCCAGCCATTCGGCCGAAACGGCTTCTAGCTGCTCTTCGATACGAGGATCCCGCTTCAAACCGGATTCGTATTTTAGAACTTTCATTCCTGTTTTAAGCGTCTTATTGACCATGGCCCGGAG
>CAZPHK010000143.1:0-12207 GCA_964586015.1 uncultured Acidobacteriota bacterium
ACAGAAAAAGCAAGCGCAATGATCAAGAATATCCTGAAGGACAGGGAGGAATTGCCCGCAATTCGTCTAATGTTGGCCCAGGGCGGGTGATCGGGCCCCCAGTTGGGGCTGGCTCTGGATGAGCTTAGAAATGACGACGAGTCGTTTGATGATCGCGGACTTACTTTCGTAGTGGAAAAGGAATTTTACGAAAAAATTAAGCCCATAACTATTGATTATGTGACAACAGCAATGGGAGAAGGGTTTCAGATATCCTCCAATATGCCGGAGCCCGAAAGTGCCTGCGGCACTTCCTGTTCGTGCTGATATAAATCCGCGGATTTAACCCGCTACAAAAAAACGCCCGAATCGGTTTTACGGTTCGGGCGTTTTTAATTTAATCCTCATCCCTGCCTTCAATCCCGGGCGGCAGGAAAAAGGGGGGGCACAATTATTTGTCCAGGCTCATGTAGTAGTCCATGAGGATCTTGGCCACTTCGGGCCGGGAAAACTCAACCGGCAGGGATTCGCCCCTGGAGAGCATTTCGCGCACCTTGGTTCCGGACAGGAAAACGTAGTCTTCCTTTGTGTGATCCGGATGGTCCCGCATCATGACCACTTTATTCAGTTTCTTGGAATACGCGGTATGGTCCGCCTCGAAGATCTTGATAAGCAGTGCATCTTCCGGCACTTCTTCGTGAAAGATTTTCTGGGCGTCGAATCCGCCGTAGTAATCGCCCACGCCGGCATGGTCGCGGCCAACGATCAGGTGCGTGCATCCGGCGTTCTGACGGAAAACGGCGTGCAGAACCGCCTCCCGGGGGCCGGCGTAAAGCATGTCGAATCCGTATCCCGTAATCAGAACCGTGTTCGGTTCAAAGTAGATCTCCACCATTTTTCGGATCGCTGCATCGCGGACATCGGCCGGGATATCGCCCTTTTTGAGCTTTCCAAGAAGCATGTGGATCAGGATTCCGTCAGCGTTCAGCTGCTCGTAAGCCATACGGCACAGCTCTTCATGGGCGCGGTGCATGGGATTCCGGGTCTGGAAGGCCACAACCTTTTCCCATCCCAGTTTTGCCATCTCTTCGCGGATCTGGTACGCGGTACGGAATGTTTCCGGAAAATCCGTTTCGAAGTAGGAATAGTTCAGGACCTGGATCGGGCCGGCGATGCCGACTTTCCCCACGGAGTTGAACGCCTGGACACCAGGGTGATTCTCGTCCGTGGTCCGAAATATCTTTTCCGTCATCTGTTTCATCTCTTCATCGGTATACTCGGCGATCTCTTCCACATCGATGACGGCGATGGCCGGATTGCCTTCCACGTTGGGATCCTTCAAAGCGATCCGTTTGGCGTCCTTTACCGCGGAGGCATCCGGAACCATGCACAGGATCGGGACCGGGAAAAACAGGCCGCCCGTCGTGGTCATCTTCTCGGCTACGGACAGAGCGTCGGCCTTTTTCATGTAGCCGGCAAGCGGATTGAAATAGCCGCCGCCCAGCATCACTGCGTTGGCCGCGGCCGCGGAACTGCCCAGGATGGAAGGAAGGCTCTCGGCTTCTTTCTGCAAGGCGGCGCGACGAGCGTCGTCCATTACATAAAGCGGATTCAGTTGGTCGGAACCGTGAGGTTTGATCATGTGTAACTCCTTGTTTTCTGCATGTTAGGGTATTGATAGGGATTCATAATAGAAAAACACATATTTATCTGAAATCGTTGTCCTTTTTGTGACATCAGGCCAGAACAGGGGTGCCCCTCCAGAATAAGGTCAACATATTACGTGTTTCGGGTGCCGGAGTCAAAAGGTTTCGGCAGCCTGTTTACGTTCACGATTGAACAGGCGCCGTGTCGACTGAAAAGGTTGATGTGCGGCGACCGTGACATTAACATTTGGCTTCGATGTCCGGAATCCATGGAGAAGGTCCGGCAAATTAAGGAGAAAGTACAATCGGCGGTTAGAGTTACTGTCTTCTGTCGGCACTTTAAACCATGCAGTGAAACAACCATACCCGCATTAAAGGAAGGCGCGGTTTTATGAATCCCAATGATATAATCAACGACTTCTACAGGTGCGGGTCCAAAGCCCATGAAATTGTTGCCCGTCATGGAGAAGATGTGGCCCGCAAGGCCGTCGCCACAGCCCGCAGAGTGCCCCATCTCGGTCCCGATCTTCAATTTATCCGTGAAGCGGCCGTGCTGCACGATATCGCCATCTATTTAACCGATACGCCGAAGCTGGATTGCTACGGTAAATATCCCTATGTTTGCCACGGCTATTTGGGAAGAGAGCTTCTCGAAAAACGGGATCTGCCGAAACATGCCCTGGTCTGTGAAAGGCACGTGGGCATCGGCATAACAGCTGAAGATGTCAGAAGACAACATCTGCCTCTCCCGGAACGGGACATGATCCCGCTGTCGATTGAAGAGCGGATCATCTGTTACGCGGACAAGTTTTTTTCCAAAAACGGACGGCGGACGGAACCTGAGAAGTCCGTCGAGGAGGTGCTTCGCATCATCGCTCATTATGGCCCTGATAAAGTGGCCATATTCCGCTCATGGATGGAACTTTTCGGGTCTTAACCCGCATTTCTTTCCTTAAAATCCGTGGAAGGGCGAACCTAAAGATATTAAAGCGTCGTTGCACGTTGAAGGTTGAACGTTGAACGTTAAAAGAAAAAAGCGTCGTTGCACGTTTCGGGCTGACCGGCAGGTCTATGGGGCATGTTTTGACGTATTTCTCGATTTGAATAAGGGTTGGCTTCTTTTATAAATTTTATATTTGAACATTCAACGATCTTTTTGTTTTTAACGTGCAACGTGTAAACGTTCAACTTGCAACGGTTTTTTATAGGGCGAACACACTGTCCGCCTTCGCCCCTACAGCAGCGTTGAATACTGGAGGAAAGGCGAGCTAACCGAATACGATTTTCCCGCCGGTGTGTCCGGTGACAACGGCGATCGGCACCAGCAGCAGATAGAGGATCATCATTAAAATGTCGATCGGCTCCGGAGAGAGAGTTCCGCGGACGGTATGGATGTAAACGACTCCCGCCGTGTAAACGAACAGCAGCAGGGACATGGTCATCTTGAACACGTAAATTCCCTTTGTGCTCGCCGCATATTTGAAAAACCAGTGAACGAATCCGGTCATAACGGCCGGAACGGCCGTCAACAAACCTGCTACGCTGAGGTAGTAGCAGGTGCGTTCGAAATGTGCGTTGCCGGTTAAATAGAAAAGAATCAGAAATAATGGAGCAAGGGTTAAAAGCGCCTGGGGAAAATGGACGGTAATGGGATGGGGATGCTGTTTCAGAAGCAGCGCAACCAATGCGGGCATTTGCCTCACTTTCGCATCTGAAGGCTCTTTTAAAATTCCTACCTGCTGGAATTTGTCCAGAACATCTTCCCCATGCGGCGCATTCTCCAGGGCATCTCCGCAATCCCTGCCTGCGGAATGTCTTCCCATATGCTCCCCGGTTTTCCAGAGTTCACTGCCCGATAAATCGTAGACCTTCCCCCGGACCGCAACGTAGCAGGGACGATCTTCCTTCCCGTCGAATTCCTCCAGGCTTTTGGGATCGAATTCTTTCATCCTGTTATACCCTCCCTTTCATAAGCGCAGAAGCCGAAAACAGCGGTAATTTCTGAATTGCCCTCTAATATCCTTTCAATATACTATCTTTGTCAAAAAGAAAAACAGGAGGCCTTGTGACATTCAAAACATCACGCAGGAAATTCCTGCAGGCGGGTCTGGTGCTGCCTGCAGCCGGGATTGTATCCTCGCATCATCTGTTATCCGCATTTCAGGCGCCGGCGGCGGCGTACCGGATGCTGGGCAAAACAGGCTTAAGGGTGTCGGCCGTGGGATCCGGAGTGGGCATCACGCCGAATCCCGAAGTCATCGCGCGCGCCGTCGATCTCGGAGTCAATTACTTTGATACGGCCCGGGGCTACGGCGCGGGTGAAAGCGAGCGCATTACCGGTGCGGCTCTTAAAGGAAAAAGAGAAAAAGTCATACTGGCGAGCAAAACCGATGCACGCACCGGGGCGGACGTAATAAAAGACATGGATGCCAGCCTCAAGACGCTCGAGACGGACTACCTGGACGTCTGGCACCTGCACTCCAGGGATACTCCGGATACGATCACGGATGATGCGGTCGAAGCCTGCCTGCTGCTCAAAAAACAGGGGAAAGCCCGGTTCATCGGAGTCAGCGCCCACGATATCAATGCGGTGGTGGATAGAATCCTGGAAATCGGCAAATTCGATGTCGTACAGACAACCTACAGCTATGCATTGAACGCGCCTTTCCGCAAGGCTTCCATCGCAAGACTGCACGACGCCGGAATCGGAGTCGTGGCGATGAAAGTCATCATCGCCGTTGCAGGATTCGTACCCCGGGATATTGAGTTGAAAGATGAAGGGCCGCTGGCTGCCATAAAATGGGTTTTATTGAATCCCGCGATTTCCACGACCGTCCCCTATGTAAAGAACATAGCGGAACTGGAGATGAATGTCCGGGCGATGACGGAGCCCTACACGCCCGAGGACGAGAAAATGCTTTATGTGCGCAATGAGATGATCCGGCCGGACTACTGTCGCATGTGCTACCGGTGCAAAGAGCAATGTCCGAAAGGAGTGCCGGTCACCGACGAGTTGCGATTTCTGGCCTACAACGATTTCGGCGGCAACTACCGACAGGCGCGAGAGAATTTTATGCTTCTGCCGGAAAAGATCCGTGAGGTGCGTTGCAGCGACTGCGCATCGTGCACCGTGCGGTGCCCCAACGGCGTGGAAGTCCGGAAACGCCTGATCCGGGCCCAGGAGCTACTGGCTTGAGTTAACCCAATTTCTTCCGTTTCATCAGCTGGTCCACCCAATCGAGATTTTCACGGATCATATCCGGAATGGGCAGATCGTAGGGGCACCGGTCCATGCAGTCGCCGCATTCGGTGCAGTTCCGGGCCTTTTCCCAGATATCCTTGAACATGGGCTGCTGCAGTATCCGGTCCCCCATTCTTCGGACCATCGACCGCACACCGAGGGCGAACTGTATGTATATTCCCGCCGTACAGGGCAGGCAGTAATCGCAGCGCCGGCAGAATCTGCCGTCAAACTCCTTAATGATTTCCCGGACCTTTCGTTCTTCTTCGCCGGTTAATTTATAGTCTCCCAGAAAAACGTTCCAGTTCCGGTCGAAAAAGGCCTTTTCCTCAACGCCCGCCAGCACCAGGATGTCGGGGCAGGAGAACACCCACTTCAGGGCCGCCTCCGGAGAACTGATGACCCCGCCCGACAATGGCTTCATGGCGAGAATGCCCACCTGTTTCTCCCTGGCTTTTGGAATTACCTTTTCGCCGGCCGCCGGCTCGAGAAAGCTGTAGCAGACCATAATGGTCTCGAAAAGGCCGTCATCGACGACCTTTTCCAGCAGATCCAGGCTATGGCTGGTAATGCCGACGTGACCGATAATTCCCTGTTCTTTTGCCTTTAACAATCCCGAAAGGGCTCCATCGGGTGCCGTAACCCGGCGATATTCTTCCATATTGCCGACGGCGTGGCATTGATACAGATCGATATAGTCGAGTTGGAGCTCTTTGAGGCTGGTTTCAATATCTCCCTGAATGCCGTCCGCAGAACGGTTGAAGGATTTCGTTGCCACGACGGCTTTTTTATCCGTTTCTGATAGCGCTTTCCCTATCCTGTTTTCGCTGTTGGAATACATTCTCGAGGTATCGATGAAGTCCATGCCCTTTTCCAGGGCGTGCAGCACGACTTCGACTGCCTGCTTTTCGCTCACCCGCTGGATCGGAATGCCTCCGAATCCGAATCGGACGGCTTCAATACCGGTTTTCCCCAATACAATTCTCTTCATATCGATATACTCCGCAATTAAAACAACTCTATTGGAACATATCCGGCCCTTTTTACCAAGGCCAGCCTGCACTTGTTCTTCTCCAATAATCGTGGGAGAATCAATGATCTTGATACGATGCACCTGCGTAAACGGCATGGAAACGGAGATTATCCCCGCTGAAAACAATCATGAGTGAAGGAGCTTAAACTATGCGGAAAGCCTACCGCTTTACCTGGATGTTTGTTGTCGTGATTATACTGTATCTTGGCTGGACTTTCTATTCGCGATGGAGCACCAACCGCGCTTTCAAACAACACATGGAAGAAATCAATGCTTCCCAGGAAAGTACCATATCCAAGTCGTATGGAGGCGGCGAACTCAAGATACTGGGTTTCTACGCCACTCCGCCCGCCGTCCGCCCGGGGGAGAGCGCACAGCTCTGCTATAGCGTAGCCAGCGCGGAAAGCGTCCGCATCGAACCGCATGTCGACAACGTCTGGCCTTCCTATTCCCGCTGTGTTCCGGTCACTCCCATGAAAGAAACTACCTACAGGCTCATTGCCGAGGATGCCGAAGGAAATACGACCACGGCCGAGACGACCGTGGAGGTAAATCAGGAATGAACTGAAAACGACTTTTCAGTTCTTGATTTTCATACCGCCCATAATAGCCGTCCCGCGGATAATGAGCCGTTTCCCGAATCAGTGACGTGTGCGCTCGAAATCCTCCGGATTGTATCCCAGATTTTTCAGCTCGGCGGTGATTTTTGAGTATTTGCCGGGATCCATATCGGGATCGCGGCTGAGAATCCATCCGTACCTGCGGTCCGGCGCACCTATGATGGCATAATCGTAATCACTTCCAAGCCCGACAATCCAGTAATCGCCCCAGAACCACCAGCGGCCGAGGAAATGAACAAAACTGACCTTCAGCCTGGCATTCGTCGCCGAATCAACAACCCTTGCAATCCCTTTCGCCTCTTCCATGGATCCGTCCATTTTCAGGCAGCGATTGACGACATCAATTCTCCCATCCTTTCGAATCGAGTATTGAGCTGTCGTGTTCCCCGCGCAGACTCTCTGAAAGCGGTTGGGTATCTTGGAAATCTCGTACCATTTGCCGGAATACCTCTCGAGATCGACATGATCCACTGTAACAGGGGGCTTTAATCCAGACCGTTTCTCTTTCCTGCAGGATGATACGATTCCCGGGAGAATTAGGAGTAACATTATCACCAGAATTTTCATAGCTCATCTCCTGCCGCAACGGCCGGATTGTACGCCAATATCTTGTTTAAATTCAAAACCGGGCCGAGATATCCAGCAGCTTATCCGGCCTTGTCGCGTTTTTCGGCGTCCTCCAGCCACCCTCGCCGCAGCTTTTCCATGGGAATGCTCGACATGTAGGGCTTGATGTCGAGAACGGGAGTGCCGTCCAGCATATCGATGCCTCTAAGATAAAGCGTATGCCCCTCGCGCTTCAGGAGTTCCACCACGGTCAAACCGATTGCATTCGGCCGGCGCGGGGAGCGGGTGGAAAACACACCGTGGGGGCGGTCGTCCGTAGGAGGCCTTCCGATCAAATGATAGCCCTGTGCTTTATGAAATACCCAGATAATGAACAGGTGAGAATAGCCCTCTATATCCTGGAGTCCGGGACCGAATTCGGGCAGCATCTCCAGAGTGCCCTCCTTCGTGTGCTTGGTTCCCAATCCCTTGGGCACCTGGTCGGTGTCGGAATAGGAACTTCGAATATATCCGATCGGCCGCATCTTCCATTCTTCCATAAAATCACTCCTTGCATGAAACCTTCGTAATGAATTATACAGTACAGGCGAACCGTGTGTTCGCCCTTATCCACATTTCACAAAAGTAGGAGCGAACCGTGTGTTCGCCCTTGCCCGCATATCATAGAGGAGTCCAAAGCCCGGGATAAATACGATCCCAAGCCGGTATTGCATTGGACGGACGGATTTTCTATGATTGGGTCTTTCGTAGACTCAGGAGTTAACGTATCGGCCTATAAGCCCGTATTACGAATTCTCCTCAGTTGATTTTTCCGGAGATCCAACCATTGCCAGAGGAAAACAAACAGGTCCCGGTTAAGCGGGCCGGGGAGAAAAACCGCGAAACCGCGGAGAGCATGGCCGGGCGCCAAAGGGATATTTCAATATCGGAATTCTTCAGCAAGAACCGTCATCTTCTCGGATTCGACAATCCCCAGAAAGCCCTGCTGACAACCGTCAAGGAAGCCGTAGACAACTCCCTGGATGCTTGCGAAGACGCGGGGATCCTGCCGACGCTGAAAGTCGAAATCCAGCAGCTGGAAGAAGACCGCTTTCGCGTCTGCATCGAAGACAACGGGCCGGGAATCGTCAAGGCGCAGATCCCCAAAATTTTCGGCAAGCTGCTTTACGGATCCAAGTTCCATACTTTAAAACAGGCCCGCGGCCAGCAGGGAATCGGGATATCCGCGGCAGGAATGTACGGCCTTCTCACAACAGGAAAGTCCATTGTAGTAACCTCGCGAACGGGCCCAGGCAAACCGGCGCATTATTATGAAATCCAGATCGACACCCGGAAAAACGCTCCGCAGGTTATCACCGATCAGGTTGTGGACTGGGAGCCGTCCCATGGAACAAGGGTTGAAATCGAACTGATTGGAACCTACAAAAAAGGAAGGCACTCCGTCGAAGATTACATCCGACAGACCGCGATCGCCAATCCCCATTGCGAAATCTTCTTCTCCGTTCCAGGCAGCGACGAGCCGTTCCATCTTCAACGCGCTTCGTCGGTCCTGCCTCCGGAACCGAAGGCGATCAAACCGCACCCGTACGGCGTGGAACTCGGCGTACTCATCCGCATGATGAAGGAATCCAAGAACCGGCAACTGAGCGCTTTTCTTCAGAATGACTTTTCCAGGGTCAGCAGCCGCGTCGCACAGGAAATATGCAGGGAAGCGTCCCTGAGACCGTCCTCCAATCCGCGCACCATTGCGGTCAATGAAGCCGAACGTCTGTACAAGGCGATTAACTCCATCAAGATCATGAGCCCGGCCACGAACTGTCTGTCTCCTATTCATGAAGAGCAGATACTGGCGGGGCTTAAAAAGGAAATTGACGCCGAATTCTATACCGCAGTAACGCGATCTCCTGCCGTGTATCGCGGCAATCCGTTCCAGGTCGAGGTCGGCCTGGCATACGGCGGCGCTCTTCCGGGCGACGAACTGGTCGAACTGATGCGATTCGCCAACCGCGTTCCCCTCCAGTACCAGCAGTCCGCCTGCGCCATCGCAAAAGCCGTCCTGGGAATCGACTGGCGCAGCTACGGGCTGTCCCAGTCAAAGGGTGCATTGCCGAGCGGGCCGGTTCTGCTGTTCATCCATATTGCATCCGCCTGGGTGCCCTTCACATCGGAAAGCAAGGAAGCCGTAGCCGCCTATCCTGAAATCACACGCGAATTGAGGCTGGCGCTTCAGGAATGCGGCCGCAAGCTGTCCACCCACATCCGGGCCCATAGGCGCGCTGCAGAAGAGGAGAAAAAAAGATCCTATATTGAAAAATATATCCCACATATAGGAATTGCTCTGCGGGAAATCCTGGGATTTTCGGAAAGTGCGGAAAACACTCTCGTCGCCACTTTGAAAGATGTTCTCGAGCGCAGTCGAACCCGATAAAAAACGCGGACTGCATTGTCGCAGGCCGGCTCCCAAGAGACCGCAACCATATATTAAGGGCAGGATTTTCTATGGCAAAAAAAACCGCATCAGCGCAGAAACAGCTATCGTCCGGCGGCAAAAACGTTCTGAAGGCGATCCGGACATCGGCCCAGGATATCCACAAGAAGATCCTGGCGCGGAAAAAGCCCACGATGAAATTTCCGGTACGGTCCCTGTCCAACGTCCGCTACCATCCCCAACGCGGCTTCTTTGAAATAGCCGGTCAGAAAAAAGAGCGCACCCTCACCGTCAACACGGTAAAAACCTTCGCACAGACGCTCCGGATGGTGTCGCTTTCGAAGGAGCTTATCGAGAACGACGATATTGCCACCAAAAGGGAGGCCTATTATGTCTCCAAGAACTGGGAGGAGGCAAGGTTCAACGAACAGCCGGAATCGGACACGGTGATGGACGATGTCGAGGCCTATTTCAGCGTCAACCGCGAACAACTGGGCTTTATACCCGAGGAAAAAGGCGGAGACGTCGCCGGGCGGCTCATAGTTATAGACCACGACCGGGATACAGGCAAAAAGCTGCGCATCGACTGCACGAAGTTCGGGTCCGGCGCCTACAGTATCCCGATCTCGGTCGAACAGCTGGAGTTTGAAACCAATGCAGACTTTATCCTGGTGATAGAGACCGCCGGCATGTTCCAGCGGCTCGTCAAGCACAACTACTGGAAAAAAGCCAACTGCATTCTGATCAGCATGGGGGGCGTGCCCACGCGCGCATGCAGGCGTTTCATCCGGCGTCTGGCCGACTCCAAGAAAATTCCCGTTTATGTCTTCGTCGACGGCGACCCCTATGGAATAACGAATATCTACCGGACCCTGAAAGTCGGCTCCGGGAATGCGGCGCATCTGAACGAATTTTTCTGTGTCCCGCAGGCCAGTTTTCTGGGAATCACGCCGCAGGACATTGTCGACTACAAGCTTCCAACCCATCCCTTAAAAGACGTGGACATAAAGCGCGCCCGGGACGCCATCAAAAACGATCCCTTTATCCGGCATCACAAGGAATGGATCCGGGCGATTGAACTTCTGCTCAAAATGAGCGTGCGTGCGGAACAGCAGGCGCTGGCCAAGCACGGGTTGAATTACGTCATCGACACGTATCTTCCCCGGAAACTCAAGCATCCTGAGCTTTTCCTGCCTTAATCCACCTCCGCCGGCTGAAGCTCCGCTTCAGCTTGGCGTCCGCGGGCAAAACCGCAGTGTTAGTTGCAGATAAGAAAAATGTAATTAATATTCCCGCACGACATCGGTCGGAGTCATCAAGACTTTTCGATATTGAGGGACGATCGGCCTGCCCTTTGAATCCAATTTTATCGGCTCCAGCTCATATTTTACGACCCGTGCTTTAAGGCACCGGCCCTGCGCGTCTTTGTCCTCAACAAGCAACCCTTCCGCGTTGAATTCCTCGATGCCATCCGGACCGTAACGCCGCCAACCCAGCAATTCCCCATCAGACGTGTATTGATAGACATCCCGCCATTCCTTCAGGGAAGCAATTCTGTAATCCACATAATTCCGGCGCCATTCTCCGCTCACGACGCCCGGAAAGAGGATCCGGCTCAAAAGGATCATATTCAGTCTTTCGATCATGCTCTTCTCAAAACGGGTAAGATGCTTCGAGAGCGGAGCTTTCCCTTCCCTCAGGGGCGTCAGCCTGAAGGAGAGCTCGCCGGATCTTTCGGCTACTCCATAAGAGATAAGCGACTCGCGATCTTCCTGGAAAGCATCGACAACGTCCTTGCCGGAAGATTCCACTAGAGACAGGATGGCATTTTCGTTTGCGGACCAGAGGTTCGGATCCCTCACAAGTGAAGCCAGAGTGTTAGAAACAAATTCGGAGGCTCCGGCATTCAGGTGCGAACTTTTTTTCGTGAGGATTCTATTCTCCTCTCTCTTGATTTTATCTACGGTCTTCCGGGCCTCGGTGTATTCGCCTGTGATTTTCTTGTACACCTCCTCAGCCGTATCCAGGGCTCCCGACACCTCCGCCAGTTTTGCTCCTGTTTCTGCGCTTTGACCTTTGGAGTGGGCTTTCTCCGCTTCAGCCCGCTTTCCCTTGAGAGATTGGACAGTTACTCTTTGCTTTTGCAATGTCTCATAGGCCTCTTTTCTCTTTTCTTCCCCGGAGAGCCACTCGTTATGGATTTTCAGGTAATCCTTTCCTATCCGAGTCAGCGCCGCGAATTCCTGCGGCTTAAATTGTTTCCGCAGAAAAAACTCCGGCCAGGAGTCTCCATCCGACATAATAAAGTTAAAAAATGAGGCCCAGTCGTCAACGGAAACCGTGGATGTGCCGGCATCGTAGGCTATCTCCAATGGCTGACCGTCCGTACGATAGGTCCTGGCTTCATTGTCGAGGGTATAGAATGTAATAAATGCGGGGGGCGAATAGTAAACGCCGTTGTGGACGAACACGCCGATATCGATCCGGTTCGATTCAATCCCGGAACCATCCTTAACCGGGAACCTCTCGAAATATGGAACGGTTATTTCCGCCATGGATCGGGAATCATTGAGGTAATGGACCCTGATTTTATCCGGATCTCCGCGTAATACAACCCAATGATACTTGAGAGAGCGGTTGTTCAATTCCTTGCTGTCTTCAGCGCTTACGGTTATTTTACGCCTATACTTCGA
>CAZPHK010000144.1:0-12196 GCA_964586015.1 uncultured Acidobacteriota bacterium
AGATTGGCGAATCGAGAGTCTCAAATCAGTGGCAGAGGCTAACAATGCAGCATTCCGCCAGCCGGGCGGCAGCCATGTCATTTTTCGCCACAACAACGGCGCAATGTTGAGCGTACCTGCGCATCGCCCAATAAAGCCCGTTTATATAAAGAAATTCGTTCGCTTAATCGAACATGGAGTTTCAGAATGAAAACATCTCGAATTGATTATCCGTTTGAGATACGACCTCTGTCCAAAGAGGAAGGAGGCGGATATTCCATCACATTTCCAGATCTTCCGGGTTGTTGTTCTGACGGAGCCACGCCCGAGGAAGCTATTAGCAATGGTCGCGATGCGCTTGAGTCATGGCTTGCAGTAGCACGAGAGTTCGGTGACGAGCCCGCAATGCCCTTTTCGAATGTAAGCGGACGTTTCGTTCAGCGTGTTCCTCGCTCCCTGCACGCCCAACTCATCGCCCGGGCAAAAATTGAAGGAGTGTCTCTCAATACCTTGGTGGTTTCCATCGTATCGCAAGGACTTGGACAAAGGCAGGCGGAAGTAATAAAAGATCCGTCGTCTAACTATTCGCTAAAGCGATCGGCGCAAAAAGCGCGCCGCCGCTGAGCTCAAAAGATAGCGAGACAAAGAAGAGCCCCCGAACCCGATTGAGTATCGACATAAAGCCTTGCTCGAATTGATAAAAAGTATAGACCCGGAGGACTGGGATATGTATACTCAATGTATATCCAGGAGGCGGCAAGTAAATGCAAACAAAAATCCAACGATGGGGCAACAGCCTGGGATTGAGGATCCCAAGATCTTTTGCGGAAGAAGCGGGAGTTGAAGCTGGATCGGAAGTCGATCTGTCTGTGCGTGATGGTAATCTGGTCGTGAGAGCTTCAAAGCGGCGAACATATCGGCTGAGCGAACTGCTTGAAAAGATTACAGCCAAGAACCTGCATAGGGAGGTAGATACGGGTGAACCAATGGGTAGGGAGGTCTGGTAATGGCCGCGATAAGGACTCCTGAGCGGGGCGATGTCGTGTGGCTCCAATTTAATCCCCAAACGGGGAGTGAACAGGCAGGCCATCGCCCGGCTCTGGTGATTTCGCCCAAGTCTTACAACCAACGAGTCGGGCTTGCGCTGGTATGTCCGATTACGTCGCGGATTAAGGGCTACCCCTTTGAAGTGGAGCTTCCTCGGGGGATAAAAACGGAGGGTGCGATCCTCTGCGATCAGATTAAAAGCCTTGATTGGCGAATCAGGAGTGCAAAACGCATTGGATCCGTTCCTCCGCCTGTCATGCAAGAAATTACAGCTCGAATCCTAGCGCTGGTTGATCCGGAAGAATAAGGCTCGCTAACTATTCGCTCCGGCACTCCTGAAGGTGTACATATCGGACAATCATTTTCCGAACTGAAAAAGGTACAGTGTGTCGAAATTTATGCATGGCCCGGATGGGGATATGTAGCCGAACTGCAATCTGGTTGGATGGCTGCGATTTTTGTCGGGCATACAATGACAGATCATTATCCAGAACCCGATGATAAAGTTCAATTGCTGTTTCGTGGAACGGCAGCAGGTTATGGTGTAACGCTTTCACAAGATAAACAGAGACATATGAAATAGCTTTCTAACTAAGCGCTTCAGCGGACGGCGCAAAAGACGCGCCGCAGCTGATGCCAGGCGTTAGGCCCTGGAAGTACAGAGAGGAGAGCACTGTGAGCAACGAACAGGCGGCGCCTGAGACGAAAGGTGTTACGGTGAAGTTACTTGCGGCGGTTGACCTTGGACCTGAGATCGAGGGCATGGCAGGGCGCCAACTTCGAATGCGTATGGTGACCATCGAGCCTGGAGGCGTCTTCGGCCCGATTCACGACCATAAAGACAGACCAGGCACCGTCTACATACTGCAAGGAACGATCACTGACCATCGAAATGGAGTCGCTACGGACTATGGGCCGGGAGTGGGCTGGCCCGAGGATAGGAACACCACACACTGGCTTGAGAACAGAGGAACGATTCCGGCGGTGGAGATCTCGGTCGATATAGTCAGGCAAGAGTGAACTCGGGCCCGACCCTGTTAGATGTCGGGCCCGACACGCAGCTCAACCGGACGCGCTTCAGTCGGCTTCGCCTCCTTTCTCGCGCCGATTAGCCGCAACGTTAGGATCCGAATCAGGATTGAAAAGGTGGTCACAAACTGTGACTGCCTCGATAAAGCATAGGGAGGCGTCATGGCGAAGTCGCCGGCGCTGGTTAAAATCGGCAAAATCCAACAGCGAATCCCGCTGATTCGCGGCGAGAAGGCAATCTTTGATAGCGACCTTGCAGACGCTTACGGTGTTACAACCAAAGCTCTCAATCAGGCCATTCGTAGAAATGCTGAGCGAGTTCCTCCCGGCTTCATGTTTCGACTTACTAATTCAGCTAATGCCTTCCCTTTTCTCCGGTAACGGGATGCGGGTAGTGGAAGGGAACCATGGTTGCATCCGGCCAGTGCCTGGCCGGCTCGGGCTTGAGCAGATCCGGCCCCCGGGGATCGTCGGGATAGGTCTTCGTAAACTGGGACACCATCAGCAGCTTCTTTCCGGAACGGGCCCATCCCTTTTCATACTCCGCCTGCCAGGACAGGTTGTAGTTCAGCACCTGGATCTTCCAGACGCTGTCTTCTTTCACATAGGTATTTTCGTAAACTCCGCCTTCCCAGAACTGGTCCGGTATGGGTGTAGACTCCTTTTTGCTTTCGTGTACTCCGCCCATCAGGAAACAGCGGAAACGGCCCTTCGCGGTCCTGCGGTCCGGTGCGACATCCACGATATCCTGCACATGGAGATGATCCGTCAAAACGCCGTATGCAGGCCCGTCGATTCCGAGGCCGTCTCCGAAAAACCGCTTAACACCCTGTTTCCCTTTGAAGATACCGTTCAGGAAATGGAACTCTCCGTCACCGGCAAATAAGTCCACAATCTCCGGAAAAAGCCACTTGTCCATATAGTAGCCGTATTTGAAATGCAGGGTTCGTATTGCCTGAATGTCTTCGGCAACACCGACGCGGTGCGTCAGCTCGGCAACCTGCGCTTTTAATGCAGCAATTTCTTCCTCGGTAGTCATTCGAATCTCCCAGTCAGGTACAAGAATGCATTTTCATGGTCTCAGGCCTTCGCGCTCCTTGCCGGGCAACATTGAATCCAGGTCGTCATTCAGTTCCATATAGCGTCCCGAAAGCCCGTCGTAACGGCCCGAAGCCAGATCCACAACCCTCTGCGCACACCGATCAAGATCCCCGTAGGAGTCGGGATCGGCTTTGCGCTCCTTCAGGATTTTTATCATTTCCGGTCTCCAGCGCTGCGCGCCGGGATCTCTCATTGTGATTTCGGCCAGTTCCGTAATCACGAAACCGGGATCGATTGCGAAGGCGCTGACGCCGAACTCTTTGACCTCGGCCGCCGTCAGCTGAACGAGACGGTTCTGGGCGGTTTTCCCAAGGCAATATGCCGACATGCTGTGGTCCACGCGGTACGATCCTATGGCCGACACGACGATAATGCGGCCCTTCCGGCGTTCGATCATGGACGGCAACACCTCTCGAATAAACATGAATGGAGCACGGATGTGAACCTCCTGGGCATGCCACCACTCGGCGGGATCGGCCACCCAGGTTGGGGCGAAGGGACCGGGTATTCCGGCGTTGCTTACCAGGAGCGTGATCGGCCCAAAACGGCCGGTTGTCTCATTGACGATACGGGCGACATCTTCCGGACGGGTCACATCGCCGCTGACGGCGAATCCTCTTCCTCCACCGGATTCAATCTCCGAAACGGTTTGATCCAGCTCGGCCTGCGTGCGGGCCGTGACGGTTACAGCCGCGCCTTCGGACGCAAGCCTCAACGCGATCGCACGGCCGAAACCGCGTCCCCCGCCTGTTACCAGTGCTGTTTGTCCTGCGAGTTCCCTGGCCATATCAATCCTCATTCTTCAAATGGATGCATCTGCTTTCGTCAAAGCAGATTAAATTTTCAGCGCTTTTTTCTCTTCCGCAGTCAGATTTTTCCTGAAGTTTTTCAGCTTGTCCTTCCCTTTTTTCGTTACGGAAACCCTTCCCCTATTAATTTCCAGGTACCCCATCAATTCCAACTCTTCCACCAGCGCCCGGATCATTACCGCGCTGAGCGCAGGATAAATGCCTTCGATCTGTTCTTTAGTAAACTCTTTGAGGATTTGAGTCGCCCGGATGCCCGGCCTGGGAAGCACCTTATGCAGAATCGACATTTCCCTTCGGAAATATGGAGTCGAATCCCCTTTTTCGGCCAGGTCGAAAGCTTCCACCTTCATCATGGCCCGGGTCCGGCTGTCGCCGCAGGTTACAATAGAGGTATCCAGGCCGATAATTCTTTCACTGCACGGCGGCCACTCGAAAGCATGTTCCGGCTGCATGCTTGCGATAGAATCCTTCGGCTCCACCTCGGTATGCAGAATATTTCTGAAACCGATCCCGTCGTACTTCTTTTTGCCCGGATCCCGCCGGCTGACCGGGGCATACCAGAAAGGAAAATAGGTCATCGGCTCCGGCACTTTCCGGGGACCCGCCGCATAAACCGCAATCATTTTGGGCACCAGGACTGCCGAAAAGCCGGGACAGATCCTCCCGATATATTTTTCTCCGTCATAAATGAACGTATCGCCTATTTTGTGCTGGAAATGGCAGGGGTATTTTCCCTCATCCCCGGCGAAACCGATCATCGTTGCTCTGACTTGAAACATACCGACCTCCGATCTACCAACTTAGACTTAGCGGGATGCGAGCAGACAATTCACCGTTTATTTTAATCCGATTGAGTAACATCATACTTCGAAATAATGGTGCCGGGCATCATTATTTAAAGTAGAATCGGGGTAATACAATATTTATGCAGGTCAACAAAGCTGTATCCATGGCTGGGGAGGTTTTATGTTTGGCGGTTATACAGGGAAAATCCTTTTCGTCGATTTGTCCAAAGGTTCCATCGAAGAAACGGCCTTGCCGGAAAAAACGTACCGGGAATTCATCGGGGGGTACGGTCTGGGTATTCGCATACTGTATGAGCATATGCAGGCCGGAGTGGATCCTCTGGGCCCGGACAATATGCTGGGATTCGTGACGGGCGCGCTCACGGGAACGTCGGTTCCCGGAAGCGGAAGATACGGCGTCGTCACAAAATCTCCACTCACGGACGCATGGTGCGAATCCAACGGCGGCGGCGCCTTCGGACCGGAACTGAAAACGTCGGGTTTCGATGCAATCTTCTTCAGAGGCATATCCCCTGCACCGGTCTTTCTGCTGGTTAAAGACGGAGAAGCGAAGCTGATGGACGCTTCCGGGTGCTGGGGCAAAGACACCGGTGAAACAGACGACTGGATTCGCGGAGAAACCGGCGATTCCAGGGTAAAGATTGCGGCGATCGGTCCCTCGGGGGAAGCGAAATCCCTGCTTGCCGGAATCGTCAACGAAAAAGGCAGGGTCGCCGCCCGCGGCGGGGTCGGCGCCGTCATGGGATCGAAGCGGCTCAAGGCGGTGGCCGTCAGGGGAGGCGCCCGAAAAATCGCGGTTGCCGACCAACAAAAACTCAAAGAAGCGGAAGCCCGCTACCTGTCCGTAATAAAATCCAGCGAATTCGCCCAGGGCTTGACCGCAGCCGGCACCGGCGGAGCCCTCAGCTTCCTGGTTTCCATCGGCGACTCGCCCGTCAAAAACTGGCGAACAAGCGGGCTGGAGTCCATGCCCACGGCAACCAACCTCGACAGCGGAAACATGGACAAATACAAGAAGAGCGCCTATGGCTGCCGTGCGTGCCCGATTCGATGCGGCGCTGTTATTGAACAAAAGACCGGGCCTTTTGCAATTCAGGGCGAAATGCACAGGCCCGAATACGAATCCCTGGCCGCTCTGGGCAATCTTCTGATGAACGACAACCTGGAATCGGTCATTAAGGCAAACGATATCTGCAATCGATACGGAATTGATACCATCTCGACAGGGACTGCCATCGCCCTTGCAATGGAATGCTACGAAAATGCGCTCATTACCAAAGAAGATGCCGACGGTCTCGATCTTACCTGGGGAAATGCGGACGCTGTCGTAGCACTGACGGAGAAAATCGCGAAACGGGAGGGTTTCGGCGCCGTCCTGGCGGACGGACCTTCAAAGGCGGCGGAACGAATCGGGAAGGGAGCCGAAAAATATGCCATGGCAATCCGCGGGAAAGGGATGGCCTTTCACGATCCGCGCATGAGCCCTGCCGGGGGAACCGCCTTCATAGCCGACGCCAATCCCTGCCATCATATGAACAGCCAGATTACGGGCATGCTGGAAAACGGCGCTGCGGTCGGGAGCGATCCGGCTCTGCAGGTCCCCAAAATGAATCCTTTCGATGATTTCGACAAGAGGGGACCGACGTACGCCATAGGCGCGGCATACCACCAGCTTCTGGACTGTTCCGGCATGTGTGCGCTGTACACGGTCAATACTCCTCCGCCGGATCTCGCTGAACTCATTGCCAATGTAACCGGATGGGACTTCGGATGGGAAGAAGCCCTGAAAGCGGCAAGAAGAGTTTTGACCCTCAGACAGGCGTTTAATGCCAGGGAAGGGCTGACTCCCGATCGTATCGACCTGCCCGACAGAATAAAAAATGAACCGCTCAAATCGGGCAAGGACACTTTGCCGAAAATCGACTTCCAGGCTTTAAGGAAAGGGTATTTCACCGCAATGGGATGGGACGCGAGGACCGGGATTCCGAACAAACAGACCATCAGCGATCTTGGATTGGAGGATTTGGCGGGGGATCTTACCGCAGCATCTCGTTAAGGGGAATGACCGGGCCGTAGACGGACCTGGATACAAGGCGGGCTAGACTAACGTCATGATTCAAACAGTTTCATGACTTCGGCGCTCGTCCAATTCCCTGAGATCACGACGGACGGATCGGTGGACGCTACCAACCGGAAGGCGGATCTGAAGGTTGACTCCTGGATAAGATCGTCCAGGTCGCCGAACTTCAAAGCCTCCCCAGGGCATGTTTCGACGCATAAAGGTTCTCTGCCCCGATTTATTCTTTCCAGGCACATGTCGCATTTCTGCATGGTCCCGTCCCGGCCGTACTGCGGCACTCCAAACGGACACGCGCCCTCACATGTCCGGCAGCCGGTGCATTTTTCGGGATCGACAACGACAATGCCGTCTTCCCGCCTTTTCGAAAGAGCCCCTTCCGGACAAGCGTCCACGCAGGCAGGGTTTGCACAATGGGCGCAGGCAAACGAAAGGCTCCGGCTGGAAATATCCGGGAATTCCCCGCGCCATACGCTTATTACCTTTCTCCAACGCAATCCCTGCTCGACGCCCCTGCCGGATCCGCAAGCCAATTCACAGGCGTGGCATTGAACGCATCTGTCCGCGCGTATGTAGAATCCGTATTGCTTTCCCATAATGTGACCCTAGTCTGCCTTTTTCACCTCGACGAGCGTTTGACTCGACATCGCCGTAATCAGCGGATCGTAGGCTTTGCCTGCGTCCACGCTGTACATGCTGTTCGTATTTGCGCCTCCGTCAAGAAGCGGGAATCCCTTTAGTCCCAGCTCGTCGCACTCCTGCCACCAGCCGTGCAAAGCCATGACCGTGTCCGGCCGTATGCCACCATTCACTTCCGCCTTGATTTTCATGCTTCCATGCGGGGATTCGACAGTCACCCAGTCCCCATCCCGGATTCCCCGTTTCAGAGCCGCATCGGGATGCATCTGCAGCGTAGGATAAGGAAGCACTTCCCGCAGGCAGGGAACGTTTCGGAGCCATCCCGCGTTGTATACTTTGGAAGTATGGAAATCGGAGAATACAAGCGGGTATCGCCGGGCAAGTTCGGGAGTGCCGGCCAGGCTTTCAGGCGGCTCGACCCAAACAGGCAGCGGTTCGAATCCATGCTCTTCAAACGTCGTATTGTAGACAGCCACCTTCCCCTGGGGCAGGAAAGGCTCTCCCGACAGCCGGGTGCTGGAACGGGCGAAAACACCGGCATACTTTTCATAGGCCTGGGGTTTCATCGGGAAAATTATTCCGGTGGGATGCTTTCTCAATTCTTCCATCGTCAGGTTCATGGGCCGAAGCAGGTCGTTCATGCATGCCTCGATGCTGCCGTTCCAGAAATCCTCCGCATATCCCATTTTGACGGCCAGGTCGAACCAGAATTCGTAATCCGATTTGTAGTCCCCGAGCGGCTCTATGACTTTTCTTCGCGCCATAATCCAGTTGAAGCTGTATTCGAAAGGATGATCGGTCTCATACATTGTAGCCACCGGGATCACGACATCGGCATACCGCATGTCGGCCGTTTGCATCACGTCGACGACAACATAGAAATCCAGTTTTTCAAGAGCCTTCAGGACATTCCGCGTTCCACGGGTGCTGACCGCGGGCTGGGTTCCGGGGGAAATAATCGTCCGGACCGGATAGGGCCTCTCCGTGAGAACGCTTTCGATAATTTTGTAATAGGCGGACGACGTTCCCTCCATCCAGGGCTGAAAAGGCTTCGGGAATTCGGGGCCGACAAGCTTATCCACCCACTCCGAAGTATACCGGCTCTTCAGGCTCGGACTCTTGGGCCTCGGCATACTCCCGCCTCCCGGGAAAATATCGCCGCCCGGGCGATCCAGGTTCCCGCTGACCGCCATCAGAATCGCGATAGCCCGCACTGCGTCATTCGAGGAGGGAGCATGCTCCAGGCCGTTTCCATGATCGATACAGGCCGGCTTCACAGACGCGTAGAGACGCGCAAAATCGACTATCTGCTTTTGGGAAATTCCCGTGATCGGCTCCGCCCACGCAGGCGTGTATTTCCGGATGTGGTCCGCCAGCTTTTCAAATCCATACGTCCACCGGGCAACAAAGGCGTCGTCGTAAAGTTTCTCTTCAATGACAACGTGAAGAATAGCCAGCGCGAAAGCCGCGTCCGTCCCCGGCCGGATTGGAATCCAGAGGTCGGAAATTGCGACATCCGGTTCCATTGTGGGTTTGATGGCGACAATCCTGGCGCCGCGATCCCTGGCGTCCAGGATGTCCTTCAGATTGCTTCGGGGGCTTCCGGAGTAAACAGGCTGTTTCCCCCAGATCACTATGAGGTTGCTCCGGGCGATATCCGGGAACGGGATCGCGCCCAGCGTGTAGGAAAATGCAAAAGCTTTCTGCATGGCGCAAATCCCGCTGTGACCGTAGTTCGGGCTTCCGTGCGCCACCAGGAACCGGCTCATGAACTCGCTGTAGGAGCGTCGGGCGGGGGAAAGAACGGCCAGGGATTCCGCGCCGTACTGCGCCTTCTGTTCTTTTAATTTATCCGCGATCAAATCCAGGGCATGGTCCCAGGAAACCCGTTCGAATTTGCCCTCGCCTTTTTTACCCGTACGCCTGAGAGGAAATTTCAGCCTCTGGGGGGAATACAACCACTGCGGCGCGGCATAGGCCTTGGCGCAGAGCCTGCCCCTGTTCAGCGGGGATTCCTTCATCCCCTCGACGCTTTTCAGCCTGCCGTCTCGAACATGGGCGTAAATGCCGCACCCCAGCCCGGGACCGCACATGGCGCAAAATGTGGGAATCGCCTCCTCCACCGATCTCCGTCTCACAGTTTCTCCTCCACCTGCGTTTCTAACAGAATTGTCGGGTAAATAGTACTTTTTTCATATTTCCGACCGGCGCCGGGGAGGTTATTTTCGGGGAGGGGAAACTGCTAGTTTCGAATTTCCTTTAAGTTTTCTACTGCGGCGGGCTAATAATTATAGCGAACCCACTTGACGATCTGGGACCATTTCGGCTTCGTACCGGTCCGAAGGATGCCCACACGGTAGATTTTACCGGCCAGTTTAAATATCAGGCAGACCGTCGCGATATTAACACAGAGGGATAAAATTATTTTCCATGCAGCCACATCCGATACTGTCATTTTCACCGGCATGATCATAATCGACGTAAACGGCAGAAGAGAGAAAATATTGGCCAGCGGATTGTCCGGATTATTGAACATTGAGAAAGTCATAAAGAACGGAATCATGATCAACAGCAGCAGCGGCCACACTCCCGATTGCGCATCCTGGTGATTGTCGAAAATGGAGCCGACAGCGGCGTACAGGCCGACAAAGGTGAGCAGGCCGATAAAGTAGTTCAGCAGGAAATACACCAGCAGCCCCGGACTGACATCTATCGACACCTCGGCAGGCAGTGTAAACCAGGCGGTGGACGCCAGCATAAATATGGGAGACAGCCAGATCGCCATTTGAATAACTCCGGTTATCGATACTCCCAGGATTTTCCCGGCGAGCAGCTCCCTGCTGTGGACGGAAGACAGAAGAATTTCCGAAATGCGGCCCGTTTTTTCGTCCATCACGGCCTGCATCGTCATGGTGCCCATCATGATCAGGCTCATGTAAAGAAAGAAAGCGAAAATATACGCCAGGATCGTGTTTCCCATCCCGGCTTCTTCAACGGCTTTTTCCTCCGTCACTTTGAAGGTTTTTACATCCACGTTCATCCGTGCGTATTTCAAATCTTCATCGGCGATATTTCTCTCGCTGAAATAAACATCCATGAGGCAGGAATTGACCAGGCCCGATATTTTCGAAGTGACGGCAAACGCCTTGGGCGTTTTGGAATAGTACTCAATCGTCTTATCTTTTATGGCGGACTCGGGGATAAAAACGATGCCGTCGATTTTCCCTCCAATCAAAGCCCTGTTTTCTTTTTCGAGATAACCTTCCATCTGGTTCCGGGACATCTGTTTATACGTTATGGAGTACCTGGCCTCTTCGATGGATTTGTTTTGCGCGAAGGCTGTCTCCAGTTCCTTCAACAGCGACGGAGATTCCGCGACGATTTCCAATACCGTATTCCTGTCGCCCTGAAACTGCATCACGACGGCCTGAACGACGATGATTCCGAGCATGAACAGAGGAATCAGAAATGTCGTTAAAAGAAACGACTTGGAAAACAGCTTTTCTTTGAGCTCTCTTTTAATAACCGCAAGGACCCTATAATTGATCATGGTTCACCTTATCGACGACGGGTGCGCCGGACTCTCCGCCCGCAAGCTCTATGAATATTTCATGGAGGGATATTTCATTGGCGCTGAATTTCGTGACACGGACATTATTGTCCACTAAAAGCTTGAGAAGAACCTGTATGTCGTCCGGACTTTTCACCCGGATGCCTGTCGTGTTCCCGAAATCCGAAATCTTTTCGATAATGGATTGGCCGTTCAGAAACGAGATGTCCCCCGAATACTCCAGGCTGACGTTCTGTCGGGAATACTTTGATTTAATGTCTCTGAGGGAACCCTTCAAAATGATTTTCCCGTGATCGATCATCGCGATGTGGTCGCACATTTTCTCCGCGAAATCCATAAGGTGCGTCGAAAACAGGATGACTTTGCCCTGACTTTTCTTCTCCAGGATAATTTCCTTCAGAAGGTTGGTGTTGATGGGATCCATTCCCGAGAAGGGCTCGTCCAGAACTATGAAGTCCGGATCGTGCAGGACGGTAATAATAAACTGGATTTTCTGCTGATTCCCCTTGGACAGGTCTTCCAGTTTCGACATTTTCCTGTCGAGCAGGTCGAACCGCTCCAGGTATTCCTCGGCCCTGCGCTGAATTTCTTTCCCGGTTTTGCCCTTGATTTCCGCAAAATACAGGAGCGTGTCCATCACCTTCATGCGTTTGTACAGGCCGCGCTCCTCCGGAAGGTAGCCGGATTTGCTTCGAAACTCCTGCCCGACGGGATTGCCCCGCAACCGGATCTCCCCGCTGTCCGGCAAATAGATATTCATCAACAGCCGGAGCGTGGTTGTTTTTCCGGCGCCGTTCCTTCCTATCAGGCCGAATACGCACCCTTCGGGCACTTCGAAGGATGCGTCATCCACAGCCGTGATGGCGTTGAAAGTTTTCGTCAGGTTCATCACTTCAAGAGCGTTCATGGATTCCTCTCGAACACGGATACCGCGATCCGGGTCGTTCTGTGGTCCGTTACCTCATGGGGGACTCAAAGGTTTGAGTTGACGATACGATATTCAGAAAATACATTCCCAACTAATACGGTAACAGCTGCGGGATAGTTTCATGCGGGCGTAAATATTTGGTGACAGGGCGAACTCAAGGTTCGCCTTACAAGCAGGTTTGCTTTGGATTCTGAGTCATCGATCAGCGAT